>NZ_JBEZXZ010000095.1:0-32868 GCF_040638275.1 Actinoplanes sp. NPDC026623
TCGACGCCCTGAAGGCCGACACCACGCTGCGCTCCGACGCGGAGAGCGTCCTGCGGGCGATCAAGCGCCGTGGCCTGCGTACCGCGCTGATCAGCACCCCGGAGACCGGCGACGTGGTGCCGCGCGCCGAGGAGCGCGACGGCCGCATCCGGCTGAGCCTCGACGGCGACGCCCAGTCGGTCGACATCGCCCTGAACTCGGCCGTGCTCTGGGACCTGCGGGTGGCCGGCGGCGCCGACCTGAGCACCATCGACCTGAGCGCGGGGCGGGTCGGCGGGGTGGACCTGACCGGCGGCGCGAGCCGGATCAGGCTGACCCTGCCCCGGCCGGACGGGACGCTCGGCGTGCGGATGAGCGGCGGGGTCAGCCTCTTCGACGTGCGGACCGCCGGCGGGATCCCGGTGCGGGTCCGGGTCGGTGCCGGCGCCGGCCGGGTCACGGTGGACGGGCTGCTGCACGCCGGGGTGGCGGCCGGGAAGACCTTCACGCCGGCGGCCTGGGCCGACGCCGTCGACCGCGTCGACGTGGACGCGGCGGCCGGGATGTCGGCCCTCACCGTCGTACCCTACTAGTGGGTAATGACAGGATGTCGGGCATGACCGAGGTAACCCCCGCCCTCGCGCGCGAGGCCTGGCGGCTCGCCGAGCCGCTGCACGCCATGATCTATTTCGTGCCGGAGTCGCGGGAGCGCTTCGACGCGCTCGGCATCGGCGCCACGGCCGGCTACTTCGCCTCCCGCGGCGGCGCCCTCGGGCCGTCCGGGCCGGGGCCGGTCGTCGCGACGTTCTACAACTTCAACCCGGAACTGGTGGCCGGCGCGCTGCCCGCGGCCTGGCGGACCACCACGCCCGCGGCCGCGCTCGCGGCCCGGCTGGACGCGGCCGACGCCGCCCTGACCCGGGGCCTGGGCGACGCGGTCGAGAGCCCGGAGGTGGCCGAGGCCGCGGAGCTGGCCCGGCTCGCGACCGAGTCCGCCACCGCGTACGCCGCGGGCCGGCCGCTGTTCGCCGCGCACGCCGCCCTCGACTGGCCGGACCGGCCGCACCTGGTGCTCTGGCACGCCGTGACCGTGCTGCGCGAGTTCCGCGGCGACGGGCACGTGGCGGCGCTGCTGGTCGCGGGCCTCACCGGCCTGCAGTCGATGGTCCTGCACACCGCGTCCGGCCAGGTCAACGGCGAGTTCCTGCGGGCAAGCCGGGGCTGGAGCCGGGAGCAGTGGGCGGAGCAGGCCGCCGTGCTGCGCGAGCGCGGCCTGCTCGACGGCGAGGAGCTCAGCGACCGGGGCCGGGAGCTGCGGGCCCGGATCGAGGACGACACCGACCGGCTGGCCCTGCCCGCGTACGAGGTGCTCGGCGCGGAGCGCTGCGGCCGGCTCGCGGAGCTGGTCAGGCCGCTGAGCAGGACGCTGGTCAAGGCCGGGTTCCTCGCCGCGGCGGCGCCGCAACGAAAGTGATCAACATCCCAGCCTCGGCCTGGCTGTTGCCAAGACTTTGCAACTACCACTGAGGCCCATATGCTGGGCCGTACGTTTCCGTGCCGGCCCGGGGAGGGTGTCATGCAGGTAGAGGCGATGCACATCGCCAACGGGATCGTGAACGGCCCGGTGTCGGCGATCTTCGCCGTCTTCGCCGCCCTCGCGCTGTCCTTCTGCGTGTGGCGGGCCCGCGCCGACCTCGACGACCGGCTCGCGCCGATGGCCGGGCTCGTCTCGGCGTTCATCTTCGCCGTGCAGATGCTCAACTTCCAGGTCCTCCCCGGCGTCTCCGGCCACCTGCTCGGCGGCACCCTCGCCGTCGTCCTGGTCGGACCGTGGGTCGGCACGCTCTGCGTCTCGACCGTCCTGATCATCCAGTGCCTGCTCTTCGCCGACGGCGGCCTGACCGCCATCGGGCTGAACATCACCAACATGGCGATCCTCGGTACGGCGGCGGGCTACCTGCTGGTGGCGGCCCTCATGCGGGTGCTGCCGAGAACGCCGGCGGGGCTCGGCACCACCACCTTCATCGCCTCGGTCATCGGCGTCGTGGTGGCCTCGCAGGGCTTCGTCCTCGAATACTGGCTCGGCGGCACGACCCAGCTGTCGATCCCGCTGATCGCCGGCACGATGGCCGGCAGCCACCTGCTCATCGGCATCGGCGAGGGCCTGATCGCGGCGACGACGGTGGCGACCGTCGCCCGGGTGCGCCCGGACCTGGTCTACGCGATGCGGCGCTTCCGCAAGCCGCCGGTCGCCGAGCCGGCGACGACGACCACGCCCACCGCGGTCTGAGGGGGCGACGTGAGCAAGCGACTCGGATGGTTCCTGGCCGGTGGCCTGCTCGTGGCGCTGCTGCTGGCCGGGGTGGCCAGCAACTTCGCCTCCGGCAGCCCGGACGGCCTCGACGCGGCCGCGCGCCAGGGCTGCACGTTCGGCGCCGACGGCGAGATCACCGGCGGCACCTGCATGCTTCAGCGCGAACAGGGCCACCAACTGGCCGGCGGCCCGCTCGCCGGCTACCGCATCAAGGGCATCCACAACGACTTTCTGGCGACCGGCCTCTCCGGCGTGCTGGGCGTCCTGATCACCTTCGCCGTCGGCGGCGGCGTCTTCTGGCTCGCGCGGCGCCGTACCCCCGGCAAGCCGTGATGGGCGCGGGCCACGCGCACGTGCTGCACCTGGACCATCGCAGCCCGGTGCACGCGCTCGCGCCCGAGGTGAAGATCGTCGCCACCCTGCTGTTCACCATCGTGGTGGTGGCCACGCCGCGGACCGAGTTCGCCGCGTTCACCGGCTACGCCCTGCTGCTCGCGGCGGTGACCGCGCTGGCCCGGGTGCCGCTGCCGTGGCTGGCCAGGCGCGCCACCATCGAGCTGCCGTTCATCCTGCTCGCCGTCACCCTGCCGTTCGCGGGCCACGGCGAGCGGATCACCTGGCTCGGCATGTCCCTGTCGGTCGACGGCCTGTACGGCGCGTGGAACATCTTCATCAAGGGCACGCTCGGGGTCGTCGCCTCGCTGCTGCTGGCCGCGACCACCTCGATGCGCGATCTCATCCTGGGCCTGGACCGGCTGCGCTGCCCGCGGGTGTTCACCCAGATCGCCACGTTCATGCTGCGCTACCTGGACATCCTCGCCGACGACGCGCGGCGGATGCGGATCGCCCGGCTGTCGCGCGGCTACGACCCGAGATTCCTGTGGCAGGTCAAGGCGTTCGCGGTCGGCATCGGCGCGCTGTTCCTGCGGGCTTACGAACGCGGCGAAAGGGTCTACCTGGCGATGGTCTCGCGCGGTTACGACGGGCGGCTCCCCCGGCCCGAGGGCGGCGGCGCGACGGCCGCCGACTGGACCGCCGCGGCCGCGCTGCCGGCGGCGGCGGCGGCGATCGCGGTCGCGGCGGTGCTGCGATGAGCCTGGAGATCGCCGGGCTGACCTTCGCGTACCCGGACGGCAGCGTGGCGCTGCACGGCGTCGACCTGAGCGTCGCGCAGGGCGAGCGGATCGCCCTGCTCGGCCCGAACGGCGCCGGCAAGACCACCCTGGTGCTGCACCTCAACGGGATCCTGCACGGCGGCGCCGGCACGGTCGACGTCGGCGGGCTGCGGGTGGACCCGGCGAACCGGGCCCGGCTGGCCGAGATCCGGCGCCGGGTGGGCATCGTCTTCCAGGACCCCGACGACCAGTTGTTCATGCCGACGGTCGCCGAGGACGTCGCCTTCGGTCCGGCCAACCTCGGGCTGCGCGGGGCGGAGCTTCAGGCCCGGGTGGACGAGGCGCTGGCGGCCGTCGACATGGCCGCGCACCGCGACCAGGTGCCGCAGCACCTGTCGTTCGGCCAGCGCCGCCGGGTCGCGGTCGCCACCGTGCTGGCGATGCGGCCCGAGCTGCTGGTGCTCGACGAGCCGTCGTCCAACCTGGACCCGGCCAGCCGGCGCGAGCTGGCCGAGATCCTCGAGCGGCTGCCGGTGACGGTGCTGATGGTGACGCACGACCTGCCGTACGCCCTGCAGCTGTGCCCCCGCGCGGTGATCCTCGACGGCGGCCGGATCGTGGCCGACGGGGCGACCGCGGACCTGCTGGCCGACGACGAGTTGCTGCGCGCGCACCGGCTCGAGCTGCCGTACGGCTTCCACCCGGTCCGCCCCTGACGGCTCCCGGTCGAGGACGGGCCGAACGGTGCTCAGCCCTTGACCGCGCCGGCCGTCAGGTTGTTGACGATGTAGCGCTGCAGGAACTGGAAGACCAGCACCGTCGGGATGGCGGTCAGCAGCGTGCCCGCGCAGAACATCCCGAAGTTGTTGTTCCGCTCCCCCGCCACCAGGCCGTACATGCCGACGGACAGGGTCTTGGCGCCGGTGTCGGTCAGGAAGACGTTCGCGATCAGGAACTCGTTGATCGTTCCGATGAAGGCCAGCAGGCCGGTCACCGCCAGGATCGGCGACACCACCGGCAGCAGGATCCGGAAGAACGTCTGCGCGTGCGTCGCGCCGTCCATCGTGGCCGACTCGTCGAGTTCCCGGGGCACCGTGTCGAAGAAGCCCTTCATCAGCCAGGTGTTCACGCCCAGCGCCCCGCCCAGGTAGAGCAGGATGAGCCCCCAGGCCTGGTTGAAGCCGATGGCCGGCCACAGGTCGGTGATCCTCGAGAACATCAGGAAGATCGCCACGATCGCCAGGAACTGGGGGAACATCTGGATCAGCAGCAGCGACATGAGACCGACCCGGCGGCCGCGGAAACGCATCCGGCTGAACGCGTACGCCGCCAGCGCCGACAGGAACACCGACGCCGCCGCCGCCGCGCCCGCGATCAGCACGGAGTTGCCGAACCAGCGGGCGAACTCGGTGTCCGCCAGCAGGTTGGTGAAGTTGATCGCCGACACCTCGGTCGGCACCGGCGTCGACGACGACAGCGTGCCCAGCGGGTTCAGCGCCGCCGACACCACGAACACGATCGGGAACAGCGAGAACAGCACGGCCAGCACCGCGACCGCGTGCCGCCACCCCACCCTGGACATCCACCGGGTCACGGCGCTCATGAGTACACCTCTTCCTGCGCCCGGGTACGCCGGAAGCTGACGATGGAGATGACCGCGACGATCATGAAGATGAGGATGGACACCGCGGCGGCGAAGCCGTACTGCGCGCCCGAGCCGCCGAACGCCAGCCGGTAGGTGTACGTGATCAGCAGGTCCGTCGCGCCGTTCAGCGGGTTGTCCACGGGGAACGGCGCGCCCTCGGTGGTCAGGTAGATCGCGTTGAAGTTGTTGAAGTTGAACGCGAACGACGAGATCAGCAGCGGCGTCAGGGCGATCATCAGCAGCGGCAGGGTGACCCGCTTCAGCGACTGCCACGGCGACGCCCCGTCGAGCCGGGACGCCTCGGACAGCTCCGCCGGTATCGCCTGCAGCGCGCCGGTCGCGACCAGGAACATGTACGGGTAACCCAGCCACAGCTGCACCAGGATCACCGCGACCCGCGCCGACGCCGCGCCGCCGAACCAGTCGATCTCCAGCCCGAACAGGTTGTTGATCAGGCCGAAGTCCGTGTTGAACATGTCCCGCCAGACCAGCAGCATCGCGAACGACGGCATCGCGTACGGCAGCACCAGCAGCACCCGGTAGAGGCCGCGGCCGCGCATCCGCGGCTTGTTCAGGGCCAGGGCGCAGCCCAGGCCGAGCACGAAGGTGCCACCCGTGGACGCGAGCGCGAAGAACAGGTTCCAGATCAGCGTGGTGGCGAACGGGCCGGCGATCGTCGAGTCGCTCAGCAGCCGGGTGAAGTTGCTCATCCCGACACCGACCCGCCAGCCCTGGGCCAGCCGCTCGCCGTCGGCGGCAACGAACGCGCCGATCTCCTCGTCGGCGACCCAGATCTTGCCGGTGGTGGTGTCGCGGACGCAGTCGCAGGCCTCGTCGTACGCCCGGCCGGCCTTGCCCTCGTACGCCCGGGACAGGCCCTGCGACCGGATCGCGCCGCCGGCGGTCGGCACGGCCAGGTCGGTGATCTCCTGGCTGCGCGCGCTGGCCTGCCCGCCGTTGAGCACGGTGTAGCCCGCGGCCGCGGTGACCCGCCCGGCGGCGTTCACGGTGGTGGCGCCGGCCGGCAGCGGTTCCAGCCCGTCGGCGGTGCCGGCCGAGATCGCCCGGGTGGCCGGGTCGGTGACGAGGAAGGTCAGCGGTCCGGTGGCCGGATCGCCGGTGGTCGCGACCGTCAGCGCGTACTCGATGGAGCCCGGCACGCGGGTGACCGACGCGGTCTGGATGGCCACGACGGCGTCCTGCTTGTCGCCGCGGTGCCCGTCGCCGAAGTTCGTGAAGGCGGTCGCCGCCGTGTAGAGCACGGGGAACAGCTGGAACACGATCAGGAAGAGGGTGCCGGGCACCAGGTACTTCAGCGGCACGTGCCGGGGCGACAGGTACAGGTAGAACAGCCCGGCGGTGGCGGCGAGCAGCACCGCCACGCCGAGCCAGGCCCGGTCGGCGATCAGCGGGAACGCCGCCCAGACGGCCAGCCCGGCGACCAGCCCGAGCAGCACGACCTTGACGATGAGGCCGGCGAGACCGCCCCGGACGGGCTGGCGGGCCTCGTCCGGGGCGGTCTCCCGCTCGAGAAGAGCAGTCATTACTTGATCTGGCCGGAGATCGTCTTGGCGGCGGCGGTCAGGGCCGTCTTCGGGTCGGCGCCACCGATGACGGCGGCCTCGGCCTTTCCGAACGGGTCCCAGACGCTGCCCATCTCGGGGATCGCGGGCAGCGGGGCCGCGTTCTTGCCGGCCTCGACCCACTTGGCCAGATCCGGGTCGGTGCCCTTGACCTGGTCGAACGCGGCGATGAGCACCGGCGGGCGGGGCTCGGCGTGGTACAGCGCCACGGCAAGCTCGGGGGTGGTCACGTAGTTGGTGACGAACTCCTGCGCCAGGGCCTTGTTCTTGGCCTTGGCCGCGACGTAGAACGACTGCACGCCGAGGAACGGCTGCGCGGGCTTGGCGCCGGCGAAGCCGGGCACCGGGGTGATGTCATAGGCGATCTTGGCCTTCTGGGCGTCGGTGACGGCCCACGGCCCGGAGACCAGGTACGCGCACTTGCCGGAGGTGAACAGCGCGATGGAGTTCTCGCCGGTGATGGAGCGCTTCAGCGCGCCCTCGCCCTTCTCGCCGAGCTTGCGGATCTTCTCGAAGGCGGCGATGGACTCGGGCTTGCCGACGCCCAGGTCGTTCTTGTCGTACTCGCCGGCGGCGTTGGTGCCGAACAGGTAGCCGCCGCCCGAGGTGAACAGCGGGTACGAGTGGTAGGCGTCGCCCTTGTCACCGACCTGCAGGCAGAGGATCTCGGTCGCCTTCTTGTCGGCCTTGAGCTTCTTGCCCGACTTGACGAGGTCCTCCATGGTGGCCGGTGCCTCGGGCGCGAGCTTGGTGTTGCGGATCAGGGCGAGGCTCTCGGTCGCGTACGGGACGCCGAAGACCTGGCCGTTGAAGGTCACCGCCTTGAGCGCGTTCGGGGCGAGGCCCGCCTTCTGCTCGGCGGTGAGCTGCACCGGGTCGATCGCGCCGTTCTGCACGAGGTTGCCGATCCAGTCGTGCGCGCCGATCATCACGTCGGGGCCGCTGCCCTGCTGGGACGCGGTCACGAAGGTGGTCTGCTGGTCCTTGGAGATCGCCTGCACCTCGACGGTGACGCCGTTCTCCTGACCGAACTTCTCCGCGAAGGGCTTGAGTGCCGCCGCGCGCTTGTCGTCGCCCCAGATCACGAGCTTGCCGGTGGCGGACGCGGGGGTGGCGGACGCGGAGGTCTTGGGGTCTTCCCCGCCGGTGCCGCAACCCGACGCGACCAGCGTCAGGGCGATCGCGGTGAGGACGACACCCGAGGTACGGATGCGCATAATCGTCTCCTATCGGGCACGGAGGTACACCCGAAGAACTTTCAGGGACAGAAAGTGGGGGAACCGGAGCAAGACCCACATAAGTCTTGCGCGGCTGTTGCGGGGACGTTAGCAAGGGATTTCCTTCTATGGAAGACCTTGCATTCCTTCCGCAAGAAGTTCCAGGTTCTATAGTGACGCCCATGCGTGCACGACTGTCTGACATCGCGCGCCAGGCCGAGGTCAGCGAGGCGACGGTGTCGCGGGTCCTCAACGACCGGCCCGGCGTCTCCACCGAAACCCGCCAGGCGGTGCTGACGGCCCTCGACGTCCTCGGCTACGAACGCCCCGAGCGGCTGCGCAAGCGCAGCGCCGGGCTGGTCGGGCTGATCGTGCCCGAGCTGGAGAACCCGATCTTCCCCGCCTTCGCACAGACGATCGAGTCGGCGCTGTCGCAGAGCGGTTTCACCCCGGTGCTGTGCACGCAGACCCCGGGCGGCGTCACCGAGGACGAGTACGTGGAGATGCTGCTCGACCGGCAGGTCTCCGGCATCGTCTTCGTCTCCGGCCTGCACGCCGACACCAGCGCCGACCACGAGCGCTACCAGCGCCTGCTGAGCCGGCCGCTGCCGATCGTGCTCATCAACGGCTACTCCGCGAACCTGAACGCGCCGTTCATCTCCTGCGACGACCGGCTCGCCGGCGAGATGGCCGTCTCGCACCTCGTCGCGCTGGGACACACCCGGATCGGCTTCGTCTCGGGCCCGGACCGCTTCGTCAACGTGCAGCGCAAGCTCGACGGCTACCGCGCGGCCATGCGGCGCGAGCTCGGCGTCGGCGACCGGGAGCTCGAGGAGCTCATCGCGCTGACCCTGTTCGGCGTGGAGGGCGGCGAGGTGGCGGCCAACCAGCTGCTCAGCCGCGGCGTCACCGGCATGGTGTGCGGTTCGGACCTGATGGCGCTCGGCGCGATCCGGGCGGCGCGCCGGCGCGACCTGAGCGTGCCGCGCGACGTCTCCGTCGTGGGCTTCGACGATTCGCCGCTGATCGCCTTCACCGATCCGCCGCTGACCACGCTGCGCCAGCCGGTCGCGGCCATGGGCAACGCGGCGATCCGCCAGCTGGTCGACGAGATCAACGGGCAGGGCGCACCCCGATCGGAGTACGTCTACGCCCCCGAACTGGTGGTTCGCGGCTCCACGGCGATTCACAAGGCCGGCCGCGGCGCGGAGAGCATGAACGTCACCGCCGCCTGACATCATCCTGCAATGATTGCCAGATCTGATCATTGAAAGTTGTTGCGCAGACGGTCCCCGCCGAAAGCTCGCCTAGCTGGCGCAACGCCACGACACGCCGGGCAGTAAAGATCCCATCCTGCAAGTTCAAACGGACAAAAGACCCTTAGTGGGCGCATAAATAGAGAGCGGTCTCTTTACCGCCGGGAAACACCCTGATAACTTCCCCCGCACTTGCGCAAGAAGTTTCAACGGTGCCCATCCCCCTGGAGGCCCTCCATGCGTACCCGTCAGGTCGTCGCCGCCGCGACGACAGCCGTCCTGTCCGCGGCGCTGCTGGCCGTCGGCGTCATCCGCAACGGCGACCAGGCGGAGGCCTCCACGGCAACCCCTGGCCCCAAGGACGTCATCGTCCACCTCTTCGAATGGCCGTGGGCCTCGGTCGCGAGCGAGTGCACGAACACGCTCGGGCCCAAGGGCTTCGGCGGCGTGCAGGTCTCCCCGCCGCAGGAACACGTGGTGCTGCCCGGCAGCGGTTACCCCTGGTGGCAGGACTACCAGCCGGTCAGCTATCAACTCACCAGCCGGCGCGGCAACCGCGCGGCCTTCGCGAGCATGGTGCAGACCTGCCACGCCGCCGGCGTGAAGATCTATGTGGACGCGGTGGTCAACCACATGGCCGGCGGCACCTCCACCGGCACCGGCAGCGGCGGCTCGAGCTACAGCCACTACGCGTACCCGGCGGTGCCCTACGGCAACGACGACTTCCACCACTGCGGCCGCAACGGCAACGACGACATCGCGAACTACGGCGACAAGTGGGAGGTGCAGAACTGCGAACTGGTCGACCTCTCCGACCTCAAGACCGAGTCGTCCTACGTGCGCGGCAAGCTCACCGCCTACCTCAACGACCTCGTCGGGCTCGGCGTCGACGGGTTCCGGGTGGACGCGGCCAAGCACATGCCGGCCGCCGACATGTCGGCGTTCATCGAGCCGGTCACCGGCGACCCGTACGTCTTCTCCGAGGTCATCGAGGGCGGCTCCGGCGAGCCCACGCCCGAGGAGTACCAGGGCTTCGGCGACGTGACCGAGTTCCGCTACGGCGACGTCGTCGGCGGGGCGTTCCAGAGCGGCGGCCTGTCGAACCTCAACAACCTGGCGAGCTCGATGCGCCTCGCCAGCGGCGACGCGGTGGCCTTCGTGGACAACCACGACACCCAGCGCAACGGCCGGGCCAAGCTCACCTACAAGAACGGCTCCTCGTACGCCCTCGCCGAGGCGTTCATGATCGCCTGGCCGTACGGCGTGCCGCAGGTCATGTCGAGTTTCACCTTCTCCAACAACGAGGCCGGCCCGCCCGCGTCGAGCAACGGCACCACCAACGCGGTCACCTGCGGCAGCGGCTGGGAGTGCGAGCACCGCTGGCGCACCACCGCCAACATGGTCGCCCTGCGCAACGCGGCCGCCGGCGCCGCGGTCACCAACTGGTGGACCAACGGCTCGAACCAGATCGCGTTCGGCCGCGGCAGTGCCGGGTACGCCGCGTTCAACCGCTCCGGCTCGGCGCTGACCCGCACCTTCCAGACGTCGCTGCCCGCGGGCACCTACTGCGACGTGATGGCCGGGGACTTCACCGGCGGCTCGTGCACCGGGCCCTCGTACGCGGTGAACAGCAGCGGTCAGGTGACCGCGACCGTCGCGGCCAACTCGGCGCTCGCGCTGCACATCAACGCCCGCGGCACCGGCACGACCACGCCGCCGACGAACAACCCGGCCGGCTGCACGACCGCGGCGACGTCGTTCGCGGCGAACGTCACCACCGTCTGGGGCCAGAACGTCTTCGTCACCGGCAACACCGCCGCCCTGGGCAACTGGGACCCGGCGAACGCGGTGGCGCTCTCGTCGGCGACCTACCCGGTGTGGACCGCGACGGTGGCGCTGCCGGGCAACACCGCGGTGCAGTACAAGTACCTCAAGAAGCAGGGCTCGACGGTGACCTGGGAGAGCGACCCCAACCGCACCCGGACCACCGCCTCCGCGTCGCCGTGCACGGCGACCTGGAGCGACACCTGGCGCTGATCCCGCGCACGGCCGGGCCGGTCAACTTCGCAGCACGACGTTGACCGGCCCGGCGCCGTCCAGCAGCAGATCGATCTGGCGCCGGACCAGCCCGGCCACCCGCGGCAGCATGGCGCTGGACATCCCGCCCGCGTGCGGGCTGATCAGGACGTTCGGCAGCCGGAGCAGCTCGTGGTCGACGGGCAGCGGCTCCGGATCCGTGACGTCGAGGGCGAAACGCAGCCGCCCGCCGCGCGCCTCCCGCAGGATCGCCTCCGTGTCCGCCACCCGGCCCCGCGCGACGTTCACCACCACCGCGCCGTCCGGGAGCCGGGCCAGGAAGTCCGCGTCGACCAGGTGGACGGTGTCGTCGGTCAGCGGCACCCCGACGACGACCGCCTCGCACGACCCCAGCAGCTCCGGCAGTTCGGCGATGCCGTGCACCCGGCCGCGCTCGTCGTCGCGGGCCGTCCGCGCCACCCGCACGACCTCGACCTCGAACGGTGCCAGCCGCGCCTCGATCGCCCGGCCCACCCCGCCCTGGCCCAGCACCAGCACCCGGCGGTCGGCCAGGCTCGGGTACCAGGTAGGCTCGGGCACGCGCACCCCGGCGGCGCGGACGAAGTCGCCTATCCCCCGCAGCGCGGCCAGCAGCAGCGCCATCGCCAGCTCGGCGGTGGACGTCTCGTGCACGCCCCGGGCGTTCGCGTAGACGTGCCCGGGCGGCAGCACCTCCGCGACCCCGTCGTAGCCCAGATACTGCGCCTGGACCAGGCGGGTGGTCACCCCGTCCAGCAGGCGCAGGTGCGCCGATCCCGGCACGTACGGGAGCACCACCAGATCGATGCGCGGCGCCGGTGCCGGCCCGGTCATGTCCCACCGCAGCAGGTCCACCCGGGGCGGCACCGCGCCGAGCGCGCCGGCGAGCCGCGTACCGGGAAGGCTGACACTCAGCCGGTCGTCGTCCACCCGTTCCTCCTGGAGTCTCGACTGCTCATTCTGAGCGATCCGTCGCGATTCCTCAGGTGACGGGCCCGGCTACCGATCTCCGAGTTCGGACGGCGTCTGCCGCCCTGATCTCGCTCGGAGGGAAATCGACGTGCGGCGGTTCACCATCGGCGCCCGGCTGTCCGGGACCTTCGCCGCGGTCCTCCTGCTCCTGCTCGGAGTGGCCGCGATGGCGTTCGCCACGATCGTGGCCCAGCGCACCTCCGCCAAC
The DNA here is from genome assembly GCF_040638275.1 of Actinoplanes sp. NPDC026623. NCBI lineage: Bacteria > Bacillati > Actinomycetota > Actinomycetes > Micromonosporales > Micromonosporaceae > Actinoplanes > Actinoplanes sp. NPDC026623. The sequence goes on from NZ_JBEZXZ010000095.1 coordinate 12,345, forward strand.
GACGTGCGCCGGCTGACGGTGGTCACCCGGCAGGCCGAGGAGATCAAGACGCACGCCGCCACGCTGAACGGCTGGCAGGCGGGCTACATCAACGACATCTACCGCCTGGGCGCCGACCGGGCGCTCGGCGGGGAATCCGTCGCCTACCAGGCGTGGCGCAAGGAACGGGACTCGTTCCAGCGGTTCCTCGGCGAGGTCGACGCCGGCGTGTTCAGCGCCTCGGAGCGGGCCCTGTTCGAGCAGATCCGCACCGAGCTGGGCACCTACGTCAAGGTCGACGAGAAGCTGGTGGCCGCGTACAAGCCGGGCACGCCGAAGGCGCTGTGGGACGCCGACCAGATCGCCATGTACGACGGCTGGAACAGCTACTACCGGATGATGGTGTCGGCGCAGAAGCTCGCCGCCTCGGTCGACGCCCGCAGCGTGGAGGCCGTACGGCAGTCCGCGAGCGACGCCACCCGGGCGCAGTGGGCGATCGGCGTCGCCACCGGGCTCGCGCTGCTGCTCGGCGCGGTGTCCGCGTACGTGGTGACCCGCAGCATCGTCCGGCCGATCGGCGCCGCCCGCGACTCGCTCCGCGAGGTCGCCGGCGGTGACCTCACGGTCGTGCCGCCGGCCGGCGGGCGCGACGAGGTGGCGCAGATGTCGGCCGCCCTCGGCCAGGCCGTCACCGCGGTGCGCACCATCGTCTCGGACGTGGCGGAGCAGGCGGAGGCCCTGGCCCGGACCTCCACCGAGCTGGACGCCGTCTCCGGGGCCTTCGCCCGGGCGGTCGCCGACACGTCCCAGCAGGCCGACCTGGTCGCGGGCGCCGCCGAGGACGTGAGCCACAACGTCGATTCCATGGCGGCCGGCTCCGAGCAGATGGGCGCCTCGATCGAGGAGATCTCCCGCAACGCCACCGACGCCGCCAACGTGGCCGCCGAGGCCGTCACCGCCGCGGCGGAGGCGAACCGGACCGTCGCGAACCTGGGCACCTCGTCGTCGGCGATCGGCGACGCGGTACGCCTGATCACCAGCATCGCCGGACAGACCAACCTGCTCGCGCTCAACGCCACCATCGAGGCGGCTCGGGCCGGCGAGATGGGCAAGGGCTTCGCCGTGGTCGCGGGCGAGGTCAAGGACCTGGCGCAGGAGAGCGCCCGGGCGGCCGAGGAGATCGACGCCCTGGTGAAGGCGATCCAGGGCGACACCGGCGCCGCGGTCACCGCGATCGGGCACATCGGCGGGGTCATCGCCCGGATCAGCGACTACCAGACGAGCATCGCCGGCGCGGTGGAGGAGCAGACCGCCACCACCGCCGAGATGAACCGGGGCGCGCTCGCGGCGTCCAGCGGCACCGCCACCATCGCCGAGAACATCCGCTCGGTCGCCGCCGCCACGTCGGCCACCTCGACCGAGATCGCCCGTGCCCGCGAGGCCGCCGCCGAGCTGACCCGCATGTCCACCACCCTGCGCGACGCTGTCGGGCAGTTCCGGTACTGAGGAATCAGATGCGAAAGAACAACATCACCGCCGCCGCCCTCGCCTTGGTAGCGGTCGGCGCCCTGTCGGCGTGCTCCGCCGCGCCGGCCGCCGTCGCGACGCAGACCCTGACGGGCCTCGGCAGCGAGAGCATCCACGTCGGCATCGCCTACGACAGCGCGGGACGCGGCGACAAGAGCTTCAACGACGCCGCCGGGCAGGGCCTGGACCGGGCACACAAGGAGTTGCTCGTCGAGACCACCGAGGCGACCGCCAAGGCCGAGACCGATGAGGGCCGCTCGGCGACCCTGCGCGAACTCGCGCAGGGCGGCAGCAACCCGGTGATCGCGGTCGGCTTCCTGTACGCGGGGGCGATCGGCACCGTCTCGAAGGAATTCCCCGACACCCTGTTCGCGATCATCGACGACAACTCCGTCGAGGCGAAGAACGTCGTGTCCCTGCTGTTCTCCGAGGAGCAGGGCTCGTACCTGGTCGGCGTGGCCGCCGCGCGGGCGTCGAAGAAGGGCCGGGTCGCGTTCGTCGGCGGCGTCGACGTCCCGCTGATCAAGAAGTTCGAGGCCGGCTACGTCGCCGGGGTGCACAGCGTCGACGCCGGCATCCGCGTCGACGTGCGCTACCTGAGCACGCCGCCGGACTTCAGCGGCTTCGGCTCCCCCGACAAGGGCAAGGCCGCCGCGAAGGACCTGCTGGCGGGCGGCGCCGACGTGGTCTACGCGGCGGCGGGCGGCTCCGGCTCGGGCGTGTTCGAGGCGGTGGCGGCGGTACCCGGCGCCTGGGCGATCGGGGTGGACTCGGACCAGTACGCCGGCGCCGACGACGCGGTGAAGCCCCGGATCCTCACCTCGATGCTCAAGCGCGTCGACAACGGCGTGTTCCAGGAGATCCAGGCGTTCGTCAAGGGCGACCGGGCGGGCGGCGTGAAGCGCTACGACCTCAAGGTCGACGGCGTCGGGTACGCGACCTCGAACGCGGCCGTCAAGCCGTACCTGGCGAAGATGGATCAGGCCCGTTACCGCATCCTCGACGGCTCGGTGAAGGTGCCCACCGCACCCTGACGCTGCGGGCCGTCGGCCCAGGAGCGCAGGCGCACCGAGTTGTGCGTGAACCGCGATCGGTACGCGGACGCGCTCAGCCCGTAGTGCGCCCGGAACCTGCGGGCGAAGTAGTTCTGATCCGGCCAGCCCACCGACTCGCCGATCCGGCTGATCGCGTCGTCGGTGTGCAGCAGCCGCGCCGCCGCCACCTCGACGCGGTGCCGCGACAGGTACGCCATCGGCGGCAGCCCGGTGGCGGACTTGAAGAGCCGGACCAGGTATCCGGGCGCCAGGTGCAGCGCCGCGGCCAGCTCGGTCAGGGTCCACTGGTGGGCCGGGCGGGCCTCCATCATCCGCATCGCGTCGACGACCGCGGGATGGGTCTGCCCGGCGCCGGCCTCCACGCCGCCGGCGACCGCCCGGGCGAGGCAGCTGAGGAAGAGCGAGAGCCGGCCGATGATGTCGCCGCGGTGCATGCTGATCGGGCGGAACCGCAGCCGGTCGAGGGCGTCAAGGTGGTCGAGGGCCTCGGCGAGGACCGCCGGCTCGAGCCTCGCGGCGAGGATGCCGCGCCGCTGGTCCGAGTACGGCCCGGTCCAGAGCAGGTAGCCCAGCAGCGGATCGGCCCGGGTCCAGGCCAGCTCGCGCTGCAGCAGCTCGGTGGAGAAGCAGCAGTTGAACAGGTCCAGCCGATCGCACTCCTCGTAGCCGTGCCACACCCCGGGGCGCAGCAGCACGACGTCGCCGATCTCCAGCCGCTGGCGGCCGGCGAGGCTGTGGTGCACGCCGGAGCCGCCGACCACCACGGCCACCTCGACGAAGCTGTGCGTGTGCACGGGATGCAGCCCCTCGTGCAGGTAGTGCCCCGCATAGGCCAGCGAGCCGTCGGAGAAGTACAGCATCGCGTGCGAGCTCTCGACGGGCGGATCGACCATCCGCCGACCCTACGACAACCCGGGGGTTCCGGGGCCGGCGTGGCCTGGGCGAGGATGGGCGCCGGAGGTGTCGCGTGACCTACATCAAGAGTGTGACCTTCGATTGCCGCGACGCGCTCGTGGTGGCCCGGTTCTGGGCGGCCGCGCTCGGCGGCGAGCTGGACGCGGACTCCACGCCGGACAAGGCCTACGTCGAGGCGCCGGGCTGGGGCGGGCCCGATCTGTGGTTCCAGCGGGTGCCCGAGGAGCCGAGCGCCAAGCTGAGGATGCACTTCGATCTGCGTGCCCCCGGCGGCATCCCGGCCGAGGTCAAACGCCTCGAGGCGCTCGGCGCGACGATCGCCCGCGACCACGGCGACCTGGTCGAGATGCACGACCCGGAGGGCAACGTCTTCTGCGTGGAGGACTGAAGCCTGGCGTGGCGACGTCAGGCGATCCGGCGGATGCGGCGGATCGTGAGCCAGAGCAGCAGCGCGGCCAGGGCGACGAACACGCCGGTTTCGATCCACTGGAAGGTCCAGAACCGGTCCCCGGGCTGGAACACCTGGTGGTTGTAGGCGCCGGGGCGCAGGCCGAGCTCGGCGGTGGCGGCGCAGCTGTCGGGCTTCGGGCACCGGACGGTGCCGGAGCTGACGAAGCTGCCGTCCGCCTGGCGTACCTCCTTGGCCAGCACCCAGGCACCGGCGAGGTCGCCCTGCCCGCCCGGCCCGCCGATGATGACCCGGTCGGCGACCTCGGGGGTCAGGTAGCGCGGCCGGCCGAGCAGGGCGACGGCGACCCGGACGCCGGCAAAGCCGGCGAGGGTCACGGCCATCGCGGGCAGCACCTTGGGCAGCGCGGTGCCGGCGAAGACCCCCAGCGCCACCGCGAACAGCGTGTATCCGACCGGTGCGACGCCCTGCATGTCGAAGAAGACCTCGGTGAACCGGGTCTGTCGCACGTCGAGCGCGCCGAGCGGCTGGTACCACCAGGACATGCCGAGGCCGTAGACGAGCGCGAACACGGTCACCGCGCCGCCGAGCAGGGCGCACTTGGCCAGCGCCCAGTGGCGGCGGCTGATGCCCTGCGTCCAGATCATCTGGTGGGTGCCCTGCTCGACCTCCCGGGCGATGATCGGCGCACCCCAGAACAGGCCGATCATCAACGGCACGACCAGCAGCAGGACGCTGACCAGCAACAGCGAGCCGTACGCGCTGGAGAACTCGTCCATGTTGCCGTCGCAGCCGGGGCCCGCCGGCGGCAACACAGCCGGCCAGGCCCAGCCGGGTGAACGCGCGCCAGCCCCGGCGCACCACCGCCGGCGGCGTCAGGTGAATTTTGTGCTACACCCGGTGCACTGCGGGCTATGTCGCTCCCGGTGGCGGTCGCAGGATCGGGGGGCAGCGAAATCTCACCACCACCTCGCCGAAACAATCTCTGAATCGTTTCAGTCTGGTCCGACCCCGGAGACGCCCATGTCACCCGCCGCCGCCCCCGTGGGCATCCGCTTCGAACACCACACCGACGACGGCCCCGTCCTCGGCATCGGCACCCCGGCGCCGCGCCTGTCCTGGTACGTGCCGGCCGCCGACGACGACTTCCGGCAGGGCGCGTACCAGGTCGAGGTCGTCCGGGCCGGGCGGCCGGTCGAGCTGACCACGGTCGACGGTGCCGAGCAGGTCCTGGTGCCCTGGCCCGGCACGCCGCTGGCCCCGCGCGAATCGGCGCAGGTCAGGATCCGGGTCTGCGGGCCGGACGACCGGTGGAGCGCGTGGAGCGAGCACGCCGTCGTCGAGGCCGGCCCGGACGACTGGGCCGCGGTGTTCATCAGCCCGGCGACCCTCGGCGGGCCGGGCGCGCCGGCGCCCGTGCTGACCGGCACCGTCGTGCTGCCGGAGCACATCGTCCGCGCCCGGCTCTACGCCACCGCGCACGGGGTCTACCTCGCCGAGCTCAACGGCGCGCGGGTCGGCGACCACGAGCTGGCACCCGGCTGGACCAGCTACCAGCACCGGCTGCGCTTCCAGACGTACGACGTCACCGGGCTGGTCCGGCCCGGCGAGAACCGCCTCGACGTGCTGCTCGGCAACGGCTGGTGGCGCGGCCGGCTCGGCTTCCAGGGCCGCCGCGGCCTCTACGGCGACCGGCTCGCCCTGCTGGCCCAGCTCGAGGTGACCACCGCGGACGGCGCCGTGCACCGGCTCGCCACCGACGGCTCCTGGACCGCGCGCGAGAGCGGCGTGCTCGCCGACGACCTCTACGACGGCCAGCGCACCGACCTGCGGCACCGCGAGCCCGCCGCCGGCCCGGTCGAGGTCGTCGACGCCGACCTCGGCCTGCTGGTCGCGCCCGACGGCCCGCCCGTGCGGGTCACCGGCACGCTCGACGCCGTCCGGGTCTGGACGTCGCCGGCCGGCCGGACGCTTGTCGACTTCGGCCAGAACCTGGTCGGCCGGGTCCGGCTGCGGGTCCGGGGCCTGGCCGCCGGCCAGGAGGTGGTGGTACGCCACGCCGAGGTGCTCGAGCACGACGAGCTGGGCGTCCGGCCGCTGCGCACCGCCGAGGCGACCGACGCATACCTGGTGGCCGGGCCGGACGAGGTCGTCCTCGAATCGGCGCTGACCCTGCACGGCTTCCGCTACGCCGAGGTGACAGGCGTGCCCGGCCTGCGCGCGGCCGACCTGCGGGCCGTCGTCATCGGCTCGGACCTGCGCCGCACCGGCTGGTTCTCCTCGTCGCACGAGCTGCTCAACCGCCTGCACGAGAACGTCGTGTGGGGCATGCGCGGCAACTTCGTGGACGTGCCGACGGACTGCCCGCAGCGCGACGAGCGGCTCGGCTGGACCGGCGACATCCAGGTCTTCTCCCCCACCGCGACGTTCCTGTACGACAGCGCCGGCTTCCTGACCGGCTGGCTCAAGGACCTCGCCGTCGAGCAGCAGAAGGACGGCTCGGTGCCGTTCGTGATCCCGGACGTGCTGCGCCGGCCGGGTCCCGCGACCGCCGCCTGGGGCGACGCGGCCACCATCGTGCCGTGGGTGCTCTACCGGCGCACCGGCGACCTCGGCCTGCTCGCCCGCCAGCTGCCGAGCATGCGCGCCTGGGTGGACCGGGTGGCCGAGCTGGCCGGGCCGGACCGGATCTGGTCCGGCGGCTTCCAGTTCGGCGACTGGCTCGACCCGGCCGCGCCGCCGGAGTCGCCGTTTCAGGCCCGCGCCGATCCCGACGTCATCGCCACCGCGCACCTGGCCCGGTCGGCCGAGATCGTCGCCCGGTCGGCGGAGCTGCTCGGCGACGAAGCCTGCGCCCGGCGGTACGACGTGCTCGCCGCGCAGGTCCGGGCCGCGTTCGCGCGCGAGTACGTGACCACCTCCGGCCGGGTGCTCGGCGACGCCGCGACGACGTACGCCCTGGCGCTGCAGTGGGCGCTGCTGCCGGCGCCGGCACAGCGGCACCACGCCGGGCGGCGGCTGGCCGACCTGGTTCGCACGGCCGGCTTCCGGATCGGCACCGGCTTCGTCGGCACGCCGCTGATGACCGACGCCCTGACCGACGCCGGCGAGCCCGAGCTCGCGTACCGGCTGCTGTTGCAGACCGGCTGCCCGTCCTGGCTCTACCCGGTGACGATGGGCGCGACGACCGTCTGGGAACGCTGGGACAGCATGCTGCCGGACGGCTCCATCAACCCCGGCGAGATGACGTCGTTCAACCACTACGCGCTCGGCTCGGTCGCCGACTGGCTGCACCGGCGGGTCGCCGGGCTGGCACCGGCCGCGCCCGGCTGGCGGCGGCTGCTCGTGCGGCCGGTGCCGAACCGCCGGCTCACCGCCGCGGCGGCGGAGCACCTGACGCCGTACGGGAAGGCCGCGGTCTCCTGGCAGCGCGCCGACGGGCGGCTGACGCTGCGGGTGACCGTGCCCGTCGGCGCCGAGGCGGAGGTGCACGCCCCCGGCGCGGCTCCCGCCGAGGTGCGCCACGGCGATCACGAGTGGACCGTCGCCGACCCGTACGCGACGGAGCCGGAGCTGCCCGCCGAGCCGACCATCCGCGAGGTCATGGACCACGAGACCGCCTGGGATCAGGTGGTCGCCGCCGCCCGCGCGGCCGGCTTCGGCGACGAGGCGGAGCTGGCCGGCCGGCTCGGGCCCTACCTCGACACCCCCGCCGCCGGCCTGGCCGACGCGGCCACCGCCGGCGGCTTCGTCCCGGGCGGCGCCGAACTGCGCGCCCGGCTGGAGCAGCTGCCCTTCCTGTAAATCGTTTCATTCCCCCGGAGGCCCCGATGAGATCCCGAATCCTGATCCTGCTCGCCACCACCTCGCTGGCGCTCTCCGCCTGCAGCGCCGGAAGCCTCGGCGACAGCGACGACGAGGGCGGCGCGGTGACCCTTTCCTTCCTGGTCGACAACTCCGACGCCAGCCTCAAGCCGGCCGAGCGGGTCGCCAAGGACTTCACGGCCAAGAATCCGAACATCACCGTCAAGGTCGAGACCCGCCCCGGCGGGACCGAGGGCGACAACATCGTCAAGACCCGGCTGGCGACGGGCGACATGACCGACGTCTTCCTCTACAACTCGGGATCGCTGTTCCAGGCCATCGCGCCGCAGCAGAACCTGGTGCCGCTCGGCGACCAGCCCTACGTGGGACAGCTGGACGCCAACTTCAGGAGCACGGTCACCGCGGGCGACCAGCCGTACGGCGTGCCGATGGGCGGCGTGACCGGCGGCGCGGTGCTCTACAACAGAAAGATCTTCGCGGACCTCGGCCTTCGGGTGCCGAAGACCTGGGCCGAGTTCATGGCCGGCAACGCCAGGATCAAGGCGGCCGGGATCGCGCCCGTCATTCAGACCTTCGGCGACACCTGGACCTCCCAGCTCTTCGTGCTCGGCGACTTCCACAACGTGGCGGCGGCCGATCCGCAGTTCGCGGCGAACTACACCGCCAACAAGGCGAAGTTCGCCACCACCCCCGCGGCGCTGGCGGGCTTCCAGCACCAGCAGGACGTGTACGACGCCGGCTACCTGAACAAGGACTTCGCCAGCGCCAAGCTCGACGACGGCCTCAAGCAGCTGGCACAGGGCAAGGGCGCGCAGTACCCGATGCTGACCTTCGCCGTCGGCGGCATGGTGGCGAACTTCCCGGAGTCCGCGAAGGACGTCGGCCTGTTCGCCCTGCCGGGCGACGACGCGGCGAAGAACGGCCTGACCGTCTGGTCGCCGGCCGGCATCTACATCCCGAAGTCGACCGAGGGCGCCAAGCTCGACGCGGCACGCAAGCTGCTCGCGTACATCGCCAGCCCGGACGGCTGCGCCTCGCAGGCGGCCGCCATCGCGCCGAGCGGGCCGTTCCTGGTCAAGGGCTGCACGCTGCCGGCCGGCATTCCGCAGGCGATCAAGGACATGCAGCCGTACATCGACGCCCCGGGCCGGTCCAGCCTCGCGCTGGAGTTCCTCTCCCCGGTGAAGGGCCCGTCGCTGGAACAGATCACCGTCGAGGTCGGCTCGGGCATCCGCAAGGCACCGGCCGGCGCGGCGCTCTACGACGAGGACGTCAAGAAGCAGGCCCAGCAGCTCGGGCTCGAGGGCTGGTAGGCGGGTGGCCAGGTCGATGGACACCCGGCGCGCGGCCCGGGTCCGGAGTCCGTACCCGAACTGGTTCTACCTGCCGGCCGCCGTCGTGTACGGCCTGCTGTTCGCGGTGCCCACGTTCGCGTCGTTCTTCTTCAGCCTGACCCGGTGGAGCATCTTCGACTGGAAGTTCATCGGTTTCGGCAACTTCGTGACGTTCTTCCGCGAACCGGCGCTCGTCAAGGGCCTCACCAACACGCTGATCTACGCCGTGGTGACCTCCGGGCTCAAGGTGGTGCTGGGCCTGCTCCTGGCCGTCCTGCTCACGTCGCGGATCGCGGCCCGCGGCTACCTGCGCTCGGTGGTCTTCTTCCCCGCGCTGGTCAGCACGATCGGCGTCGGGCTGACCTTCACGGTGCTGATGAACCCGGAGCAGGGCCTGATCAACGACGCGCTCGGCGTGCTCGGCGTCGACGGCCCCGGCTGGCTCACCGATCCCAGGTATGCCCTGCTGTCGGTCGCCCTGGTCGACGTCTGGAAGGGCGTCGGGCTGGCCACCGTCATCTACATAGCCGGCATCGTCTCGATACCCGCCGAGTACTTCGAGGCGGCCCGGATGGACGGCGCCGGCGCCTGGGACGGCTTCCGGCGCATCGTGCTGCCGCTGGCCCGGCCGGCGACCGTCACGGTGGTCATCCTGTCGCTGATCGGCGGCCTGCGCTCGTTCGACCTGATCTGGGCGATGACCCGCGGCGGCCCCGGCTTCACCTCCGACGTGATCGCATCGGTGATCTACAAGCAGTACCAGGCCGGGTTCTACGGCCTGTCCACCGCGGGCAACGTGGTGCTCTTCGCGGTCGTCACGGCGATCGTGCTGCCGCTGTCGCGCCTGCTCAACCGCGGGGAGATCGAGCTGTGAGCGGCCGCCGCAACCATCTGCTGAGCGTCCTGGCGATCCTGGTCTCCGCCGTGGTGTTCCTGGTGCCGTTCGCCTTCATCGTGCTCACCGCGATGAAGAGCCGCCAGGACGCCGCCAACCTGGAATTCTCGCTGCCGCATCAGTTCCGGTTCGTGCAGAACCTCGTGGAGGTCGTGCGGGCCCGCGACTACATGCTCATCATCGCGTTCATCAACAGCACCATCCTGACCGTGGCGAGCGTGACCATCATGGTGGTGCTGGCGGCGATGGTGGCGTTCGTGCTGCAGCGCCGGCGCAGCCGGTGGAACGGCCTCGCCGGCTTCCTGGTGCTGTCCGGGCTGATCATCCCGCCGGCCGTCGTGCCGACAATCTGGATGCTGCAGCGGCTCGGCCTGTTCCGCACGATGCCGGGGCTGATCCTGATCGAGGTCGCGTTCGGGATGTCGTTCTGCGTCCTGCTGTTCCGGGCGTTCATCGCGACGATCCCGCGCGAGCTGGACGAGGCGGCGATCATCGACGGCGCGGGCCCGCTGCGGCTGTTCTTCCGGGTGGTCTTCCCGCTGCTCAGGTCGGTGATCGTGACCGCGGTGGTGGTGCAGTCCGTCACGGTCTGGAACGACTTCGTCAACCCGCTCTACTTCCTACCGGGCGACCAGAACGCGACCGTGCAGCTGACCCTCTACAACTTCTCCAGCCAGTACAACACCCAGTTCAACCTGCTCTTCACCAACATCCTGCTGATCACGATCCCGCCCCTGCTGCTGTTCCTGGTCTTCAACCGCCGGATCGTCGCCGGAATGACCGCCGGCGCGGTCAAGGGCTGATCGAGGGGAGGTCGAGGAAGGACATTTGTCACGGCGCACCGCGTACTCGCGGCTCTGCCGGCACGACCGGCGGATTCGTAGCGTGATCGTCATGGATGACCTTGCGATACGCCTCACCGGCGTCGGCAGACGGTACGGCTCCCTTCGAGCCGTCGACGACCTCGACCTGACCGTCGAGCGGGGCAGCGTGGTCGCCCTGGTCGGCCCGAACGGGGCCGGCAAGACCACGGCGATCTCGATGATGCTCGGGCTGGCCCCGCCGGACACCGGCACGGTGACGCTGTTCGGCGGCGCTCCCGCCGAGGCGGTCCGGGCCGGCCGGATCGGCGCGATGCTCCAGGACGGCGCGTTCGTGCCCGGCGCCACCGTCCGCGACATGATCGAACTGGCGCGGGCCCTGTACCCGCACCCGCTGAGGATCGACCGGATCCTGGCCCTGGCCGGGCTGACCGGCATCGCCGGCCGGCGGCTCGACAGGTTGTCCGGCGGAGAGGCGCAGCGGGCCCGCTTCGCCTTCGCCGTTGCCGGCGACCCCGAGCTGCTGGTCCTCGACGAGCCGGCCGCCGCCATGGACATCGCGGCACGGCGGGCATTCTGGACCGCCATCCGCTCGTCTGCCGCCGACGGCAGGACCGTCCTGTTCAGCACCCACCAGCTGCACGAGGCCGACGAGTACGCCGACCGGATCGTGGTCCTCGCCGCCGGACGGGTGGTGGCCGAGGGGACGCCCGCGCAGATCCGCGCGAGCGCCGGCGTGCGGGACGGTGAGTCCCTGGACCGGGCGTTCCTCGCTCTCACCGACCTGTCCGTCGCCACCGAAACGGAGCACTGATGCGCGCCTACCTGCGATTCGAACTGCGCCGCCTGGTGCGGGACCCCCGACTCATGTTCTTCTCGATCATCGGGCCCGTGGCGACGTACCTGGTCTTCTCGAGCTGGTCCGCGGGTGACCGCCTCGAGGGCGTGGACGCGCCGGTCGCCATCATGATCGGCCTCGCCGGGTACGGCGCCGTCGCGGGCGTCCTCATGGTCGGATCGGCGGTCTCCCAGGAGCGCGCGGCGGGCTGGCTGCACCAGCTGCGGGTCACCCCGCTGCCGCCCGGCCGGGTGGTCGCCGTGAAGGCCCTCGTCGGCAGCCTCACCGCGATCCCCCCGGTGATCGCGGTCGGCGCGGCCGCGGCGATCCAGCACCACGTCGAACTGCCCGCCGGCCGGTGGGTTGCGCTGCTTCTGCTCATGTGGGCCGGCACGGTGCCGTTCGCGCTGCTCGGACTCGCGATCGGCTACGGACTGGCCCCGCAGGTCGCCGTGCCTGTCAACTTCCTGGCCTTCCTCGCGCTGTCCGTCCTCGGCGGGCTGCTCGCCCCCGCCGGCTACTTCCCGCGAGGGCTCCAGAGCCTCGCGCACGCGCTGCCGACCTACCGGTACGCCGAACTCGGCTGGCGCACCGCAGCCGGACACCCGCCCACCGTATCGGGGCTGGCCGTCCTTGTTGCGTGGACTGCCGGGTTCGCCCTGGTCGCGGCGTGGGCGTACCGGCGTTCTACGGCGCGTCGCTGACAGTCGATACGGTGGCGATCATGTCGAGTGACCGCAAGACCCGGCGGCGCGGGATCACGCTGGTGGTCGCGCACACGGCGTGGCTGTTGTTCCTGCTGCCCACGGCCGCGGCGGCGGCACACCGGCCCGTGGCCGCGGCCGGGCTGATCGTCTTCGTGCTGCTGTACATGACGCTGGTGGCGGTGCCGGTGTTGAATCTGCCGGTCCGCCCCGCCGCACACCATGCCGGGCTGGCGGTCCTCGCCCTGCTCGGGACCGGGCTGGCGGCCGCCTGCGCCGCGGGGCCCGGCAACTGGCCGGTCCTGCTGCTGTTCGTCGGTTCGGCCGGCGCGCTCGGGCTCTCCCGCCCGGTCGCCGGATTCGCCTGGGTCGGCTGTAGCGCCGCCGCCATCCTCGCGATCGGCGCCGCGAACTCCCTACCGGTCGGCGACACCGCCCCGATCGCCCTGGTCACCGCGCTGGCCTGCGCGTCGACCATCGCGTTCGTGCGGTTCGTCCGGCTCGTCGAGGAGTTGCGCCGCACCCAGCTGGAACTCGCCCGCGCCGGCGTCGAGCGGGAACGCCTCCGGTTCGCCCAGGATCTGCACGACCTGCTCGGGCACACCCTGTCATTGATCGTGGTGAAGGCCGAGGTGGTCCGCCGCCTCACCCCGACCGACCCGGAACGCGCCGCGACGGAGGCGGCCGACATCGAACGGATCGGCCGCACCGCGCTCGCCGAGGTGCGCGACGCCGTCACCGGCTACCGCGAGCACGGCTTCGCGCGCGAGCTGGACAACGCCCGAACCGTTCTGACCGGCGTGGACATCGAAGTCACCCTCGACGAGACCGGACAACCGCTCGGCGCCGAAGCCGACGACGTGTTCCGCTGGGTTCTGCGCGAGGCGGTGACGAATGTGATGCGGCACAGCGCGGCCACCCGCTGCGACATCGTGGTGAGCGCCGGCCCCGGCGAGGCGACCCTCACCGTCCGCGACAACGGCGCCGGCGGTGACCCCTCGCCCGGCAACGGGCTGCGCGGACTCGCCGAACGGGTCGAACGGGCCGGCGGCACGCTGCGACTCGGGCCGGCGCCCGGCGGCGGGATCGAGCTCACCGCTCACCTCCCCGCCATGGTGACCGCATGATCCGGCTGCTGCTCGCCGAGGACCAGGGCATGATGCGCGGCGCCCTGGCCCTGCTGCTGAATCTCGAGGCGGACATCGAGGTGATCGCCCAGGCCGGCACCGCCGCCGAGGCCCTGCGGAGCGCCGTGCGAACCCGCCCCGACGTGGCCCTGCTCGACATCGAGATGCCGGATGGCAACGGCCTCGATGTCGCGGCGCGACTGCGCGAGGAGCTGCCGGGCTGCCGGGTTCTGATCCTGACCACCTTCGGCCGCCCGGGCTACCTGCGACGGGCCATGGAGGCCGGCGCGGCCGGATTCCTCGTCAAGGACGGTCCGGTCGAGCAGCTGGCGGCGGCCGTACGGCGGGTACTCACCGGGGAGCGGGTGATCGACCCGGCGCTCGCCGCGGCGGCGTTGTCGGCCGGCCCGAATCCGCTCACCGACCGGGAACGGGATGCCCTGGCCCGCGCTGTGGACGGCGCGACGGTCGCGGACATCGCGGCGCGGCTGCACCTGTCGGAGAGCACCGTCCGCAACTACCTGTCGGCGGCGATCGGCAAGACCGGCACCCGGAACCGGATCGAGGCGGCGCACCGGGCCCGGGCGAACGGCTGGATCTGAACGGTCGTCCGGCGCGCGTGGATCAGGGCGCGGAATCCGGGCTGACCGGCTCCGCCGGCGGTTTGCACGACTCGCGCGTGATCAGCGCGGTCTGCAGCACCTGGTGCGGGTGCTGGTCCTCGCCGCGGATGGCGGAGATGAGGAAATCGCCGGCGATGCGTCCCTTGGCCACGATCGGCTGGCGCACGGTGGTCAGCCGGGGCCGGGTCCACTGTGCCTCCGGCAGGTCGTCGAACCCGGTGAGGGAGACCTCACCGGGCACGTTCACGCCGAGATCGTGCAGGGCGTCGATCGCGCCGAAGGCCATCAGGTCGGCCAGCACGACGAGGGCGGTCGGCCGGGGCCGGGTGGCCATGATCGCCTGGGTCGCGCGGTAGCCGTCCATCCGGGTGCAGGGCACCTCGACGACCGTGATGTCGCGCCGGCTCAGGCCGACGGTGGCCAGCGCGTCCTCGATGCCGGCCATCCGGCGCACCAGCGGGTCGCGGTAGGTCGGCGCCGGCCGGTCGGCGCGGGGCTCGACGCTCAGCACCGCGATCCGGCGGTGGCCCAGGTCCAGCAGGTGCTGTGCCACGTGGCGCGCGCCGTCGCGGTCGTCGATGTCGACGCTGGGCGCGCCGTCGGGGGCGTCGCTGTCGACGAGCACGTAGGGGATCGCCCGGCGGGTCAGCTCGGCGATCTCGCCACGGTCGGTGTCGAGGCCGCACACGACGAACCCGTCGACGGCGGCGTGCCGCACGGCCTTGACCAGCGAGTCGCCGATGGGCGGAATGAGCTGCAGCGACATCCCCTCGCGGGTGCACACCTGGCCGAGACCCATGAGGAACCGGGCGTAGTACGGGTTCTCCATCACCTTGGGGATGTCGTGCGGCAGCAGCACGCCGAGGCTCTGGGTGCGGCCGCCGCGCAGCGTCCGGCCGGACGGCGGTGGGGTGTAGGCCAGCTCCCGGGCCGCGGCGAGGATCCGCTCGCGGGTCGCCGTGGAGACCCGGGTCGGGTCGTTGAACGCGAAGGAGACGGCCGAGCGGGACACGCCGGCGGCCGCTGCGACGTCCCTCGACGTGGGTCGGCCTCGGGCGGCGGGTGCGTCTTTTGCTGTCATCGCGTCCTCTTGGCGGGAAGTGGGCCCATGCTATCAGCTCACGTGATGTGACGTTTAGTAAACGATTACGTCTGTTTCGTCCGCTTTGATAGGCACTTACGCCGGTCACTCCGACCCGATCCGGCACCCGTGCCGACCATAGGGCCAGGTCCGCCCGCACCGAGGGGCCGATCGCGGCTATCGAGACGGCGGTGAGAAGATCTCGTTTCTGAACGGTTACCTAACACGTGTTACTACCGTGTTAGCGTGACAGCCGCCACAGCCGCCAGCCCCTCGCCGGGGACCCGGAGCCCAGCTCCGCAACCCGGCACACGGCGGTGATCCCACCCCTTAGGTCATGGGCCGTGCAGTGGCCCATGACGCGAGAAACTGACAGGAGATCCGATGCGCATTCGTAGCGTCGGTATGATCGCCACCGCCCTGGCCGTGGCATTCACTGCCGCGGCGTGCGGCGGCAATGACGACACCAGCACCGGCACGAAGCCCGCCGCGACCGACCCCAAGTCGCTCAGCGCGCAGCTGACGTGGTGGGACACCTCGGACCCGAAGAACGAGGGCCCGGCGTTCCAGGAGCTGATCAAGAAGTTCAACGTGACGTACCCGAACGTCAAGGTCGACTACCAGTCGGTGCCGTTCGCGGACGCGCAGAACAAGTTCAAGACCGCCGCGGCCGCCAAGTCCGGCGCCCCGGACATCCTGCGCGCCGAGGTCGCCTGGGTCCCGGAGCTCGCCTCCCTGGGCTACCTCTACAACCTGGACGGCTCTGAGCTGCTCAAGGACGAGAGCGACTATCTGACGACCCCGATGTCGTCGGACAAGTACGAGGGCAAGACCTACGGCGTCCCGCAGGTCGTCGACTCCCTCGCCCTGCTCTACAACAAGAAGATGTTCGAGGCCGCGGGCATCACCGCCGCCCCGAAGACCTGGGCCGAGGTCAAGACCGCGGCGGCGACCCTGAAGTCGAAGACCGGCAAGCAGGCGCTGTTCATCCAGTCCGGTGGCTACTTCCTGCTGCCGTTCATCTACGGCGAGGGCGGCGACGTCGTCGACGCGACCGCCAAGAAGATCACCGTGAACGGCCCGCAGGCCGTCGCCGGCATCAAGATCGCCCAGGACCTGGTGAAGGACGGCACCGCCGTCAAGCCCCCGGCCAACGACGCCTACGGCAACATGATGACCCTGTTCAAGGAGCAGAAGGTCGCCATGATCATCAACGGCCCGTGGGAGGTCAACAACATCAAGTCGGCCCCCGGCTTCGGTGGCCTCGAGAACCTCGGCGTCGCGCCGGTTCCCGCCGGCAGCGTCAAGGCCGGTGGCCCGGTCGGTGGCCACAACTACACCATCTGGTCCGGCATGCCGCAGGAGAAGGTCCCGGCCGCGGTCGCCTTCGTCAAGTTCATGAACTCGGCGGAGTCCCAGGCGTTCCTCGCCGAGAAGATCGGCCTGCTGCCCACCCGCAAGTCCGCCTACGACCTGCCGGGTGTCAAGAACAACGCCACCGTCGCCGCGTTCAAGCCGGTTCTCGACGTCGCGGTCGCCCGTCCCTGGATCCCCGAGGGCGGTCAGTTCTTCGGCCCGATGGACAAGATGGCCGTCGAGGTGCTCGTGCAGAACAAGGACCCGAAGGCCGCGCTGGACACGGTCGCCAAGACCTACAAGTCCGAGGTCGTCAAGGACTACAGCAACTGATCGATCGTCTGGCCGCCGGCCCTCGGGCCGGCGGCCGGCCGCGTTGGAGCCCTCCCCCGGAAGTGGAGCAGCGATGAGCACCGCAACGGTCGGACGCCGCACCCCGACCCCCGAGCCGGTCCGCGACCCGGCCCCCGCGCCGGGCCGGCTGCGCCGCAGCTGGGACAAGCACTGGTACGCCTGGGCGATGGTCACGCCCGTGGTGATCGTGCTCGGCGTCCTGGTCTTCTACCCCCTCGCCCGGGGGATCTACCTGTCCTTCACCGACCTCACCGAGGCCAACCAGCAGCGCGAGCTGTGCACCCCGTCGATCACCGGCGAGTTGAGCTGCCAGCCCAACCCGAAGGGCTGGAAGTTCGTCGGCATCGACAACTACATCGACGTGCTCAGCGGCCAGGTCGGCCAGTTCTGGCCCCAGTTCCTGACGACCATCATCTGGACCGTCACCTGCGTGGTCTTCACGTTCGCCATCGGCATGGGCCTGGCGGTGCTGCTCAACCGCCCGATGCGCGGGCGCAGCATCTACCGGGTGCTGCTGATCCTGCCCTGGGCGGTGCCCGGCTTCGTCAGCGCGTTCTCCTGGCGCTTCATGTTCAACCAGGACTTCGGCGTGGTCAACGGGCTGCTCAAGGCGATCGGCATGCAGCCGGTGGCCTGGTTCGACAGCCAGGGCAGCGCGCTGTCCACCGCGATCATCACCAACATCTGGCTCGGTGTGCCGTTCATGATCGTGTCGCTGCTCGGCGGCCTGACGGCCATCCCGGCCGAGCTGTACGAGGCGGCCACCATCGACGGGGCGACACCCTGGCAGCGGTTCCGCAACGTCACCCTGCCCGGGCTGCGCCCGGTCAGCATGACCGTGCTGCTGCTCAGCACGATCTGGACCTTCAACATGTTCCCGGTGATCTTCCTGGTCACCCGCGGCCAGCCGGCGGGTCAGACGGAGATCCTGGTGACCGGCGCCTACCGGGCCGCCTTCGAGGGCATCCGCAACTACTCGCTCGCCTCCACCTACGGCGTGCTGATCCTGTCCATCCTGCTCGTGTTCTCGGTGTTCTACCGGCGGGCGCTGCGCAAGCAAGGCGAGGTGTGGTGACATGTCAGCGCAGGTAGAAACGGCCAGACGCCGGCCGATGAACCGCCGCTCGCCGGTGGCGTCCATCGCGATGCACGCCACCCTGATCGTCGCCGCGCTGATCGCGATCTTCCCGATCGCGTGGGTCGTGCTGTCGTCGTTCAAGCCCGGGGTGTGGATCCAGTCCAGCGAGCTCAGCCTGATCAAGGAACCCACCCTCGACAACTACCGGTACGTGCTCACCGAGACGATGTTCCCCCGGTGGGCACTCAACTCGGTGATCGTGGCGATCGCCACCACCGCGATCGGCGTGCTGATGTCGGCCACCACCGGGTACGCGCTGTCCCGGTTCAACTTCCCCGGCCGCCGCCAGCTGCTCCTGGTCTTCCTGGTGACCCAGATGTTCCCGGTCTCCATCCTCATCGTGCCGATCTACGTGATCATGGCGAACCTCGGCCTGATCAACACGCACGGTTCGCTGGTGATCTCGTACCTGACGATCGCCGTGCCGTTCTGCTCGTGGATGCTCAAGGGCTACTTCGACTCGATCTCCACCGAGCTGGATGAGGCGGCGCACCTTGACGGGTGCGGGCCGTTCACCACCTTCTGGCGGATCATCCTGCCGCTGGCCCGGCCCGGCATCGCCGTCACCGCGTTCTTCACCTTCCTCACCGCGTGGGGCGAGGTGGCGTACGCCACGGCGTTCATCCAGGAGAAGAGCAAGTTCACCCTGGGCTACGGCCTGCAGCAGTTCGTGCCCGCGTTCAACCCGCAGTGGGAGTACCTGACGGCCTCGGCGGTGCTCATCACGCTGCCGGCCGGCCTGGTGTTCTTCTTCGCCCAGCGCCACCTCGTCTCCGGCCTGACCGCCGGCGCGGTCAAGGGCTAGTTCGTCCGGCACGGTTGATGCCCCGGCCTGGCCGGGGCATCAACCGATCCGTGGACCGATGATCTCGCATGGACGGCGTGACCACCGTCCGGGCGCTGCGCGAGCAGGGTTTCGAGGCACGGGTGCTGGTGCTGACGACGTACGGCACGGACAGCGACGTGCTGCCGGCGATCAGGGCCGGCGCGACCGGCTACCGGCTCAAGGACACGCCCCGCGAGGAGCTGTTCCGGGCGGTGACGGCGGCGCCCCGGGGCGAGCCGGTGCTGTCCCCCGCGGTCGCCGGCCGGCTGATGGGCGAGCCGCGCTCGCCGGCCCGCGAGGAGCTGAGGCTGATTCCTCCCCCGCCCCCCGTGCCGGACTTGCCCCGGCCCGACAGGATGGCCGGGTGATCGGATCCCGGGGTTTCCTTCGCGTCGTGCCGCTGGTCGCCGTCGTGCTCCTCACCGGCTGCGCGGGGGTCTCCGCACCGGCGGCCGTTCGCTCACCCGTCCCGCCGTCCCGCCCGGGACCGCCACCCGCGCCGCCGTGCCCGGCCGAAGGGGTACGGCTGGAGCCGGACGGGGGCGACGCCGCGATGGGCCTGCGGGTGTTCGACATCATCCTGGTCAACTGCGGCGCGAGGACCTACCGGTTGAACGGCTACCCGGCCGTGCTGGCGCTCGACGAGGACCGGGCGCCGCTCGACATCCGGATCCTGCGCGGGGTCGGCGAGATCGCCGGCACCGGCCTGCCGTGGGACGGCCCGCCGAAGCCGGTGATGCTGCGGCCAGGGCAGCGGGCCGGCGCTGCCGTGGCCTGGCGCAACACCTACGACGACATCCGCAGGCCGCCCGTCGACGCGAGGTTCCTGCGGGTCGAGCCGCTCGCCGGCCGGCCGGCACAGACCATCGCGCCGCGGGCCGGCCTCGACCTCGGCAGCACCGGCCGCCTCGGGTCGGCCCCTGGCGGATCCTCCCGGACGCCACGGCAACCCCGGCCGCACCACCGGTACCCGGCTCCGCGGCCTCCGAGCCGGTGGAGACGGGCGGCCCGCTGCCCTGACGGGCGGCCGCCTCCTCCTGCCGGATGGCGGTGGCCGACCGAAAGGTCAGGCCGCAACGGACAGGCAACCGTTCGGGACCCGGGGGCGCACCGGGCGACCGCGAATCTTCTTCATGTGACCGGCCAACGGGGGCCGGGCCGAACGGGGGAGATTCACATGAATCGCAAGACGGTGCGCAAGGTCGTTACCACGGTCGGCGTCATGCTGGCCGGTGCCAGTGCCTCGCTGGTCGCCATGACCGTGGCCGCCGCCCCGGCACAGGCCGCGCCGGTCGCGACGTCGACGCTGCAGACGCAACTGGTGACCTACACCAACAACACCCGCGTCCGGGCCGGCTGCAAGGCGCTCCCCGTCGACTCCCGGCTGCTGAACGCGGCCCGCCGGCACTCCGCCTACCAGGCCCGAACCGGCAAGATGAGCCACGTCGGGGCCGGCGGCTCCACCTTCATCCAGCGCGGCGTCAGCGCCGGCTTCGCTCACCCGCGCAGCGAGAACGTCGCCTACGGCTACCGCACCGCCTCCGAGACGATGAAGGGCTGGATGAACAGCCCCGGGCACCGGGCCAACATCGTCGACTGCAAGGCCAAGACCTTCGCCGTCGGCGTCGCGTACGCGTCCAACGGCACGCCGTACTACACCCAGATGTTCGGCTGAGACCGGCAACGACACCAGGCCCGGCCGGCACGCTCCCCCGCG
>NZ_JBEZXZ010000096.1:0-32750 GCF_040638275.1 Actinoplanes sp. NPDC026623
TGGGGGGCGGCGGGCTTTGCGGTGTCGGCCGGGAGTTGGTGGGGCCCCCGCCCCCCCTCCCGGGGGGCGGGGGGGCCCCCGACCAGCGCGTCCAGGCCCTGGGCGGTGAGTTCCAGGAA
Source organism: Actinoplanes sp. NPDC026623 (assembly GCF_040638275.1). NCBI lineage: Bacteria > Bacillati > Actinomycetota > Actinomycetes > Micromonosporales > Micromonosporaceae > Actinoplanes > Actinoplanes sp. NPDC026623. The sequence continues at coordinate 120 of NZ_JBEZXZ010000096.1, forward strand.
GCAGCCCCGGCCGTCGGCCGGGTCGGGCGTGCGCCGCAGCAGGCCGCGCGCCTCCATCCGGGTGGCGTGCCGGGACAGCCGGCTGCGTGACCAGCCCATCTTGTCGGCCTGATCGCCCAGCGTGCTGGTGTTGCCGGGCCGCTCGGACAGGGTGCTGAGCACCTCGTAGTCGGGCTCGGAGAGCCCGACCGTGGCGAGGTCGCGCGCCGTGCCGGTCTGCACGGCGACCACTATCCGCAGGAACGCACGCCACGCCCGCTCCTCGTCCGGGTTCAGCCAGCGTACAGGCCCGGCCGGCGATTTCGTTGACATGTAAACAACCTAGCACCTACACTTCGTTTCCATGTCAACGAAACCGGTTCGCGTCCTGACGCTGCTGTGCAGCACCCGCCCCGGCGCCCTCGGCCGCGAGGTCGGCCGGTGGCTGCACGAGGCGATCGCCCCTCGCGCGGCGCAACTCGGCGTCGAGCTCGTACCGGTGGCCCTCGGCGACCTGAACCTGCCGTTTCTCGACGAGGAGGAGCATCCGTCGTCGGGCGTCTACCGGCACGAGCACACCCGGGAGTGGAGCGCGATCGTCGACGCGGCGGACGGGTTCATCGCCGTGACGCCGGAGTACAACTACGGGATGCCGGCGACGCTGAAGAACGCGCTGGACTACCTCGGCCGCGAATGGGCGTGGAAGCCGATCGGCTTCGTCAGCTACGGCAACACGTCGGCGGGCACCCGTTCGGTGCAGCACGCCAAGCAGGTGGTGACGACGCTGCGCCTGGTACCGCTGGGCGCCACCGTCGCGATCCGCATCGGCGACGCGACGGAGAACGGGCGGCTGCTGTCCGACGCCGCCCGCGACAGGGCCGGCGCCGGCCTGCTCGACGAACTGGTCCGGGTCGCGCAGGCCCTGCGACCGCTGCGCGAACGCGCGCGGGCGGACTCCCGGCCCGGCCCGCTGCCGGGGTCCTACGCGAGGCGACTGACCCCCGGCGACGAGCCCCAGGTCACGGTGCTGCAGCGGTGCTGCTGGACGGAGGAGGCCATCGTCAACGACACCCTGGCCATTCCGGCCCTGCACGAGCCGGCGGAGGAGGTGCGCGACTGGCTGGCGACCTGGCACACCACGGGCGTCTGGCTGGACGGCCGGCTGCTGGGCATGGTGCGGGCCCGCCGCGACGGCACCGACTGGCTGGTGGGCCGGCTCGCCGTCGTGCCCGACCTGCGCGGCCGGGGGCTCGGACGGTGGCTGCTGCGTGCCGCCGAGGCCGCCGCCGACTCCGATTGCCGCCGCGTCCTGCTGTTCACCGGCGCCAAGAGCCTGCGAAACATCGACTTCTACCAGAGCGAGGGTTACCGGTCGACGCCGCTCGCCGGCCCCGCCGGCACCACCCGCCTCACCAAGGACCTGTCCCCCATGGACACCTCCCCCATGGACACCGAAGCCGGGTCGCCGCGGTGATCGAGCGCGCCGCGGCCCGGATCCGTTCGGGCGGTCCGCGGTTCGGGCGCGACGACCGGCGGCGCGTCGGCCTGACGGCGGCGTCACCGCGGGAGTTCGGCCGCGCGGCATCGAGCGGGAGCGGACGGGGGATCAGGCGTCGTGCTCCTGGAGCCGTCGCGCCGCCTCGAGCAGGATCTCGCGCGGGATCTCGACGAGTTGCTCGCCCTCGGGGACGGCGACTCCGGTGACGACCGCGCCCTGGACGAGCACGGTGTCACGGTCGGTGTGGTAGACGGTCGGGCAGGTGCCGGCGCCACACAGGCTGACCACCACGCGCGGGCCGGGTTCCGGGGTGGCCGGCGGACCGTCAGCGGCTGTGAAGTCGGCGAATTCGTGGTTCGTCATGAGTCCACGGTAGAAAACCCGGCCAGGCCCGACAAGCGCAAGAGATTTCAGCTCGCGAAAGACTCCGGCAGCAGCTTTCGCGCGTACTGCTCCTGATAGCGGTCGAGGAGGCCGCGGATGTCCTTGGTGCCCACCCGCTCCAGGGCGGCGAAAGCCTCCCGGTAGGCACGGACCAGCTGCCGCCCGTTGGACTTGAGGCTGGCCGTGAAGAGATCGACGCTGACCCACTTCTCGTCGGCCACGACGAACCCGTGGTAGGGCGGAATCGGCAGCGACGTGCCGTCCGTGATGATCCGCAGGTCGATGTTGGGGTATTTCGCCAGCTCGCGCATCCGCTCGATCTGGGCGATCATCTCCGCCGCCGAACACACCTGGTCGCGCAGCACCTGCTCGGTGATCAGGAAATGGAACTGATGGTCGGGCAGATGCAGGACCTGATTGCGCTGCATCCGCGCGCTGACCGCCTCGGAGACCTCGACCGCCGAATCGACGAGCCCGGCGGCCGCCACCTCATCCATCGAGTCGGACATCACCGCGCGCGCGTATTCGCTGGTCTGCATGAGGCCGGGAATGACCGCGGGCTGAAAGACACGCAGCTCCTTCGCCGCGGCCTCCATGCGCCCGATCTCGCGCTGCAGCGCCAGGAGCTCGTGGCCGGCGGCGATCCACTCGATGAGCCGGTTGTCCGCCGCGTGCTCGGCCAGCTCGACGACGTGCTCGACCTCGCCGGACGGCATCTCCAGCGCTTCCGCGAGCAGGCGGACATCGGCCGGTTCGGCCGCCACCGCCCCGGTCTCGAGGCGGGAGATCTTCGACTGCGTCATGCCCACCCGGTCGGCGAGGGCCTGCCCTGTCAGGTTTCGTCGCTTGCGCCATTTCGCCAGAGTCCGGCCCACCGGCGCCGGCGGTTGGGCATCCGGGGAGGACGGGTCCGGCATCGCAACTCGCCCCCTCCCGGTTGTCCGTAACCCAGTCTATGCACTCGCCTGCATCAATGCGGTCAAAAGATCCGCGGGGATCTCCACCAGTTGCTCGCCATGGGGGATGTCCAGGCCGGCGGTCTGCGGTGCCACCGTGTATCCCTGGACGACCAGCGTGCCCCGGTCGGTCTGATACACGGTCGGGCAGCTTCCGTTGCCGCACAGGCTCGCCAGGAGAGTCAGCGTCGGCGCCGAATTGCCCGAGACGCCCTTATTGTCAGAGTTCACGCGCGAAGATTACACCAGATCAGTGACGAATCAAGTAGATCTTCGAATATTCGGCATCCACCTGGCCGGCCTGCATACGCCGCGCACACCGGCATCTCTGGCAACTTTACTCACTCTCCGACCCTCGACAAGGGGTACATCGATACACGGAAGGTCACGGCAGTTGCGCGGGAAATTCACTCATTAGCATGGATATTGCGATCTTGTGCATACGAATGCATAATCCTAAGCGAGGGCACAAAGACGAAACATAGACAGCCACCGTGATCAACTGACTATGCCGTGCAGGCCCTCGCGAAACGCCAGGATCGGAGGTCGCCATGTCCTTCCCCGGCCCAGCCTCGGGCGCCTTCGGCGGCGCCACGGATGCACCAGCCGATCGTCTGCCCGATCGGCGCCGGCAGTTGCCCGGCCGTCGTCCCGCGCTCCCCTGACTCCATCGGGACTGCGATCCACGCTGTCGCGGCCGCAGCCATCGTCGCCTTCGCCGCCGTACTCGCCGCCACGATGCCGGTCATCGTGGCCGCCACCTCGGCGGGTCCGCCCAGGAGCGGAGCGGACCGTCCGACCTCGACACCACAGGAGGCAATCCCATGACCGACTATCTGGTGATCATCGCCGTGGGCGCGCTGCTGGTGCTCGTCCTGACCGAGCTCGTGGCGGCCGCGCTGCCGGTGGTCATCGTCATCGCGACGGTTCCGCCCCAGGAGCGCGAGGAGCTGGCGAGGCTGCTGGCCGCCTGCGACAGCTCGCGCAAGCTGCGGCTCTGGCCGGCCCTTCGCGCCGCCGTCCGGGCCCGGCGGGAGGAGGCCCGCCGCGCGGAGGCGATGCGGGCCGGCCGGCGCCCGTAGGCAAGGTACACCCGGACGGGTGAGGTTCGGTGAGGCCACTCGCGACGGTGGGGCAGGATGGTCCGGTGAGTCCCGTCAGCCGCCGTCGGAAGAACGAGAAGTCCCGCCGCTCCGATCAGCGAATACTGCGCACGGTGCCGGCCGTCCCGCAGGAGTGCGACTGTCCCGAGTGCTCGGATCCGGATTTCGATCCTCAGGCGGTCATCGATGACCTGGCGGCCGGCATCGCCGGCATCCTCGCGGTCGATGATCCGCTGGAGGCGGAGCTGTACGGGGCGAATTTCGTCGCCGCGGGAGAATCCGCCGGCGAGGGCTTCGCCGAGGCGCTGTCCGAGGCGATCGTCCCGGCGCTGGCGCAGATGTCCACCCCCGCGTCCCTCGGCGTGCTGCTCGCGATCGACGCGATGGATGGCGGCGGCGCCGCCGCGGTAGCCGGGCGGCGGCTGCTGGCGCGCGGGCTGCCCGCGCCCGCGTGGATGGACGCGCTGTCCGAGCCGGTCAAGGGCGGGGTCTGCCGCCGATACCGGGACCGGAGCGGCGAAGCGTCGATGTTGTTGTGCTCCTTCGAACGGTCCGGGCGCTCGCACGGCTTCCTCATCGATGTCGATCACACCGACTGTGACGCGGCGGTGGACATCATGCTGTTCCCGGGCGAGGCGCTGGACGAGGTCGGCGGGATGGTCCAGACGGACGCCCGCCGCGCCGGCGTGCGGATCGACGCCGAGGACCTGGACCCCGCCGAGCTCCGCTGGCAGGTCGAACGGGCCCTCGATGCCCGCGCGGTGCACGACCGGGAGTCCGGCGGCCCGGAACCGGACGACGGCTTCGACGAGGCGGGGCCCGGCTACCACCCGCTGGCCGTGCTGCTGCGTACCCGGATGGGCGTTCTTCCCGAGCCGCCGCGCCCACCGGCCGAGCACGGCGCCGCCGCCCGGCCGGGTCCGATGTTCGCCGGCCGGGCGCGGCAGGTTCAGGCCGCCGCCGCCACACTGCCGGCGAAGCGTAAGAAGTCCGACGGACCGGCGCCGATCTATCAGATCAAGGTCGGCCTGCGCGGCGCGAAGCCCCCGATCTGGCGGCGCCTGGAGGTGCCCGGCGACACCAGCCTGTCCGAGCTGCACGACATCATCCAGGTGGCCTTCGGCTGGGACGGCAGCCACCTGCACGTCTTCGAAACCCCGTACGGCATGTTCGGCGTCGCCGACCGGGAGCTGGGCCACCGCGCCGAGAAGCCGGTGACGCTGGAGCAGGTCGCGCCGGACGTCCGGGGCCGGGTGCGGTACGTCTACGACTTCGGCGACAACTGGGAACACGAGATCGTGGTGGAAAAGCTTCTCGACCGCCGTGCCGCGGTGGCATACCCCCGCTGCACGGCGGGCCGGCGTGCCGCCCCGCCGGACGACTGCGGCGGCATCCGGGCCTACGCCCAGCTCGTCGACGTCCTCGCCGACCCCGCCCACCCGGAGCACGGGGAACACCTGGAATGGCTCGGCCTGGCCTCGGCCGGCGAGTTCGAGCCGGCCCTATTCGACGCCGCCGAGGTGTCGCGGGCGCTGACCGTTCGGGGGTGACGGTGCGCTGATCGGCCGTCGGCCGCTCCCCTGCGGGCAGGGTGCGCCCGGCGCATCCCGCGACTAGCCTGATGATCATCATGCAGCGAACGGATCTCGTCGTCCCCTCTGAGCTGGTAGCGGGCCTCCAGATCCCCGCGCTGGCGATCACCGACGGTGCCGCCGATCCCGACTGGGTCGAGGTGTCGCTGAGCACCTGGCGATTCAGGCGGCGGCCCTCGTTGCGGCTCCCCCTTGATCCGCGCAGCGCCGGGAAGGCCCGCCGGGACCGCCGGCTCGCGCCCTGGTCTCCCCTGCCGGTCCTCATCGCGCTTGCCGCCTGGTCGGCCGCGACCTTCGGGGACCTGTCGCGGCCCGGCAACCTGGTGGCGATCACGGTCGCCGGGGGTGTCCCCGTCGCCTGGTCCCTGCTGCGGCCCCGAGGGCTGCCCCGGCAGGTGCCGTATCGCACCCGGCTCGGTGACCTGCGCATACCGCAGGTTCCGGTGGAGGTCGCCCGGGAATGGGCGGCCCGGAACCCGGGTGTGACCGCCACCGACGAGCCCGCGCCGCGCCAGCACACCCGGCGGTTCTACGCCGCCTGGTCCGTGGGTCTTCTCCTGGCGGCGGCCGGCCTCCTCGTGGTGCTGGCCAACGACGGGCGAGAAGACTTCATCCTGCTGTGGATGCTGGCGCCCGTTCTGCTCCTCACCGCCGTATCCATGGCCCTGAAGACCCAGTCGCCGGCGAGGCCCGGCACCGGGCCGACCTGGCCCTCCTGAGTCATGGCGAAGGGCGGCACACGCCGCCCTCCCGCCCGGGCGCCACCGAACCGTCATGTCGTCGCGTCCGGCCCGCGGCGGCTGACATTCTGATGTGGTGCGCAGACTTACCGAGGACGAGTACAAGGCCACCACGGTGCCGGAAAAGGAACGCGCCGGCCTCGACCAGGAGCCGCCGTTCGACTGCTGGGACCTCCGGCCGCCCGGTCCCCGGGCACCATCTGCTGGACCGAACCGGATCCACGGCCGGTGACCATGGTCGACACCGCAGCCCTCCGCGCCGCCTACGACGCGCGGATGCGCGTGTCACCCGGCGCCGCCCCGGCCGGCGTGACCTACGAGTACGACGGCCCGATCCTGCGGATCGTCGGCTCGCACCTGGGACGAATCCGGGCGCCGCGCGACGTCGGCGTCACCGGCGCCGAGCTCGACCGCCTGATCGCCCGCCAGCGGGACTACTTCCGGGCCCGCGGCGAGGGCGTCGAATGGAAGCTCCGGGCCCACGACCTGCCCGCGGATCTTCCCGAGCGCCTGGTCGCGGCCGGTTTCGTGCCGGAGGAACCGTCGACGGTGCTGCTCGGCCTCGCCGAGGAGGTGGCAGCCGAACCGGTCCTGCCCGCCGGCGTCGTGCTGCGGCAGGTCAGCGCGGCCGCGGACCTGCGCCGCATCGCCGGCCAGCAGACCGAGGTGTGGGGGGTCGACTGCGCCTGGGTCGCGGCCGACCTCGGCGCCCGGGTGTCGGCCGATCCCGATCGGATCACCATCCTGGTCGCCGAGGCCGGCGAGCGGCTCGCCTGTACCGCCTGGGCGGTGTACTACCCGGGCACCGACTTCGTCGCGCTGCTCGGCGGCACGACGCTGCCGCAGTGGCGGGGGCGCGGGCTCTATCGGGCCATGATCGCCGCCCGGGCCCGGGAGGCCGTGGCCCGGGGCCTGCGGCTGCTGCACGTCGACGCGTCCCCGGCCAGCGCGCCGATCCTGCGCCGGTGCGGCTTCCACGAGATCACCACCTCGACGCACTACCGGTGGATCCCGCCGGATCAGCCCGGCGATTGCCGGTGACCGTGGTGCGGGGCAGTCGTCCCGCGCGGGAGTGGCCGGCCAGGGTCTCGCCGTCCACGACCACGTCGAAGTCGAGGTTGAGGCGCATCGGACGGGTCACCGACTGCCGCCAGGTCACCCGGGGGCCGTCGCAGGCGATCCCGGCCAGCGGCACCGTCTCCGCGGTCGTTCCCGCGGTGCCGGTGAGCACGCCGCCGGTGTCGCCGAAGACGTAGACGGCGGCGAGCGTGCCGATCGGGGTCCTCAGGCTGAGGTCCCAGGTTCCGACGATGGGGTGCATGGACCGGCGTCCCTTCAGGTCGTGACGGGCGTGCGGCCGGTGGCGCGCCACACGATGCCGCGCCGCTCGTACTCGAACAGGGTTTCCACGGCGTGCGCGACCCGCGGGCCGAACTCGCGTTCCAGCAGGTGCAGCCCGAGGTCCAGGCCGGACGTGACGCCGCCCGCGCTGACCAGGTCGCCGTCGTCGACGACCCGGGCCGGCACCGCCCGTACGCCGGTCGCGTCGAGCACGTCCATGCCGAGTACGTGCGTCACCGCGTGGCGGCCCTCGATCAGGCCGGCCATCGCCAGGGCGAGCGATCCGCCGCACACGGTCGCGACGGTCACCTCGGGATTGCGCAGCGCCGCGCGCAGCAGCGGAACCGCCGCCGACCCGGCGAACCGGGCCAGCAGCACGGGTATCGTCACCGCGCCCTGGTCGGGGTCGCCGGTGGTGGGCCCGCCGGCACCCGGCACCACGACGTAACCCGGCCGGTCCGGGTCCAGCCTCGCGGTGGCCCGCAGGGTCAGGCCGCGGGTGCCGCTGACCACCTCGCGCGGGCCGTCCGCGGCGAGGCGAGCCCACGGTCGACGCCGGCCCGCTGCGCCTGTCCGTCGACCACGGCCTCGACGCGCTCGCGGACGCCGACACCGTCATCGTGCCCGGCCGTTACGACCCGGCCGCGCCCGTGCCCGCCGCGGCGCTGGACGCGCTCCGGGCCGCCGCGGCCGCCGGCACCCGCATCGCCTCGATCTGCGTCGGCGCCTTCACCCTCGCGGCCGGGCTGCTCGACCGCCGGCGGGCCACCACGCACTGGGCCGCCGCCGAGCGGCTGAAGGCGGCGTTCCCGGCCGTCGACCTGGATCCCGACGTGCTGTACGTCGACACCGGACAGATCATCACCTCCGCCGGGGCGACCGCCGGCGTCGACATGTGCCTGCACCTCGTGCGCCGCGACCACGGCGCCGCGATCGCCGCCGACGCGGCGCGGCAGGCCGTGGCCCCGCTGCACCGCGACGGCGGGCAGGCGCAGTTCATCGTGCGCCCCGCAACGCGTACCGCCGAGACCGGACTCGGCGCCGTCCTCGAATGGCTGGAGATCCACGCCCGCGAGGACCTGACCCTGGCCGACGTGGCCGCCCGGGCGGGGCTCAGCGAGCGCACGCTCAACCGCCGCTTCCACGAGGAGACCGGCCGCACCCCGATGCAGTGGGTCACCGCCGTACGCATCCGCCAGGCGCAGGAGCTCCTCGAAAGCACCGACCACGGCGTCGACCGGATCGCCCACCTCGTCGGCTTCGCCTCGCCGGCGCACTTCCGCGCCCAGTTCAAGCGGCTCAGCGGGGTGGCGCCGCAGGCATACCGCACCACCTTCCACGCTCGCCCCCGACCACGGTGAGCGCCTCGGACCGGCCACCCCTGCCGCCGCCGGCCGGATCGAGGGACTACCCTCCGGCCGCCGGTTCGCCCGCGACGGATACGCCGAGCCGGCGCAGCGCGGCGATGCGCTGGCGAACCAGCGCCATCGACTCGGCCTGCAGCCGGGACCAGCCGTCCTGGCCGGTGATCTGGCCGGCGTGCCGCCGGTACAGCCAGGTGACCTCCGGCGGCATGAAGCCCGCCGTCGTCTCGGCCAGCGCCACCACCAGCGCCAGGTCGCCGCCGCGGGCCGTGGCCACCCAGCCTCCGAACGCGCGGACGGTGTCGGTGCGCGCGGTGAGCCCGGCGCACGGCGCCGCGGGCTTCCCCGTGTCGAGGACCAGCTGGGTCATCACACCCGGCTCGATCAGCCCGGGTTCCAGCGGCGCGGGGAACGACCGGCGGGACGAGTCCGGCAGCAGGTCGTAGGCCTGCCCGGTGACCCAGTGGATGCGCGGATGGGCGGCGAACGCCTCGATGGCCGTGCGCAGCGCGTTCGGCAGCAGCAGGTCGTCGGAGTCGAGCACGTGCACCAGCGAGCCGTCCGCCCGGGACAGGGCGACGTTCCGGGCGATGTTGACGCCCAGCGACTCGCCGTTGGCCTGGTAGCGGGAGAACGGGAACCGCTTCGCCACCACGGCCGGCGTCGACTCCGGACCGTCCTCCTGGATGAGCCATTCCAGCTCCCACCCGGCCGGCAGGTCCTGCGCGGCGAGGCTCTCGCCCGCCTCGGTGAGGAACTCCGCCCGTTCCGCATGAACGGGGGTGAGGACGGAGATCAACGGCATGGTGCACCCTTCCCGCGCGGTCAGCCTCGATGGTCATCTGCGCACGGCTGACGGTACCCCAGCCTCGGCAGCAGCTGATCCCATTGCGGGGCGGTCAGGACGCCGCGGGTCGTCGAGCAGACCCGCCGCTCGGCCTCGTCCCGGTCCGTCTCCCAGAGCCGTACGTTGGTGTCGGCGCCACCGGCGGCCAGCGACCGGCCGTCGGGGCTGAAGGCCAGCGTGAGCAGGACGCCGCTGTGGCCGGTCAGGGGCTGGCCGCCGAGCGCGGCCGCCGGCTCCGCGGGGTCGGCGACGTTCCACAGGCGGATCGTCTTGTCGTAGCCGGCGCTGGCCAGGGTCCGGCCGTCCGCGCTGAAGGCGAGCGTGCTGACGGCGTCGGTGTGCCCGGTGAGCGGTGCGCCCAGCGGCGCCGGCCGGCCGGGACGGCGCACGTCCCAGAGGCGGACGGTCTTGTCGCCGCCGGCGGTGGCGAGGGTCCGCCCGTCCGGGCTAAACTCCGCGGACCACACCGGCCCGCTGTGCCCCGCGAGTGGCGGCCCGAGGGCGGCCGGCGCGGCCGGGTCGGTGACGTCCCAGAGCCGGATGGTGCCGTCGAAACTCGCGGTGGCGAGGGTACGCCGGTCCGAGCCGAACCTGACCGCCGTGAGGTATCCGGCGTGCCCGGTGGCGATCACCGCCCGGGTCCGGGGGTGCGCGGGGTCGCGGACGTCCCAGAGCTGGACGGTCTCCTCGTTCTGGGTGGCCAGGATGGTCCCGTCGGTGCTGAACGCGGCCTGGCCGCCCGCGTTCACCGTCAGGGGCGTCCCGACGCGCCGGGGCCGGCCCGGATCACGCACGTCCCACAGGCTCGCCGTCTGGTCCGCGCTGCCCATGGCGAGCAGGCGGCCGTCCGGGCTGAAGACGACGCTGGAGACGCTCCCGCCGGCCCGAAGCGGTGGCCCGGCCGCGACCGGGTGGCCGGGGTCGCGAACGTCCCAGAGGCGGACCGTGTCGTCCGCGCCCGCCGAGGCGAGCAGGTGCCCGTCCGGGCGGAAGGCCGTGGACAGCACGCGCGCGCTGTGACCGATCAGGGTCCGGGCCGGCGCGGACCAGAGCCGGACGGTGCCGTCGTCGCTGCCCGTCGCCACGCTGAAGCCGTCGGGGCTGAACGCCACGGCGTAGACGATCCCGGATCGAGCGGCGAGCGGCTGGCCCAGCGGCTGCGGCCGGCTCGGGTCGCCCACCGTCCACAGGCGGGCGGTGCCGTCGCCGCTTCCGGACGCCAGGACCCGGCCGTCGGGGCTGAACGCCACCGACCACACCGACCCGTCGTGCCCGCTGAGGCTCTGCCGCAGGGGAATGGGCCGGTCCAGGTCGGCGACGTTCCACAGGCGGATCGTCCGGTCCTCGCTGCCGCTGGCCAGCGTGCGCCCGTCGGGGCTGAACGCCACCGAATGGATCGTGTCCGCGTGCCCCACCAGCGGGGAACCGGCCGGCCCGGACCGTGCGGGGTCGCCGACGTTCCACAGCCGGACGGTCTTGTCGTCGCTTCCGCTGGCGAGGGTGCGGCCGTCGGGGCTGAACGCCACCGCGCGTACCGGTCCGGTGTGCCCGGTGAGGGCCGGCAGCGGGACCGGCCGGCCGGGGTCGCGCAGGTCCCATCTGCCGACCGTGCGGTCCTGATTGGCGGTGGCGAGGGTGCGGCCGTCGGGGCTGAATGCCACCAGGTAGATGGTGCCGCCCCCGGCGGGAAGCGGCGCGCCGAGCGGCCTCGGGCGCGCGGGATCGTGCACGTCCCAGAGCCGGACCGTCCCGTCGTCGCCGGCGCTGGCCAGGGTCCGGCCGTCCGGGCTGAACACCGCGGAGGTCACCCAGCTGGTGTGGCCGCGAAGGGGCTCGCCGAGGGGCACCGGGCGGCTTCGGTCGTGGACGTCCCACAGCCGTACGGTGCGGTCGAAGCCGGTGGTGGCCAGCGTGCGGCCGTCGGGGCTGAAGGAGGTCAGGTACACCGCGCCGAGGTGCCCGGACAGCGGCAGCGCGAGCGGCACGTCCTGCGTCGACAACAGCCTCGCCTGCGCCCGGCCGTCGCCGGGCCGCATCCGGTCGGCGGCCAGCGCCAGCTGCGCCGACAGCGACGGGTCGGGCTGCTGCATGCGATCGGTCTGCGCGAGCAGCTGTTCGAACAGCGCGTCGTCGCGCTGCCGGAGCGCCACGGTGGCGCCGCCCACCGCGAGCAGGGCGAAGGCCGAGATGGCGGCGATCGCGGACCTCCTGATCCAGGTTGTTCTGCGCCGCTGGCGCCCGGACCGGGTGATGAACTCGCGGGCGACCGCGGTCAGGCCGGCGAGCCCGTCGCTTCGGACCCAGTGCCGGGCCGCCTCCAGGCGCATGCCGCGGTACAGCAACGAGGGGTCCCGGCCCTCGTCGTCCCAGATCGAGGCGTCCTCCTCCAGCCGCTGCCGGAGCAGGTTGCCCGCGCGGTCCTGCTCGATCCAGTCCCGCAGCCGGGGCCAGGCGTACAGCAGGGCCTCGTGCGTCAGCTCCACGGTGCCCGCGTCCAGCATCACCAGGCGGGCCTTGGCGAGGACCTCCAGCGCGGCCGCCGCCGCCGCGCTGTCCTCGGCCTGCTCGACGAGTTCGTCCCGGGTCGCCCGCCGGCGGGTGTCGCGGGTGTCCTTGCCCACCCGTACCAGCCGGAGGAGCATGCGGCGCGCGGCCGCCCGGCCGGTCGGTGACAGGCCGGCCCAGGACTGCTCGCCCGTCGTGGCGACGGCGCCCTGGATGCCGCCGGCACTCCGGTAGCCGGCGACCGTCAGCTTGGCGCCTCGCCGCAGCTGCCAGGTCGCGAGCAGCGAGTGCGACAGCAGCGGCAGGGCGCCGGCGTCGTAGCCGACCTCGGCCTCGTTCGGCTCGCCGCTGATCGCGAGATCCCGCAGGATCAGCTCGGGGAGGCCGGGTTCCATCTGCAGGCCGGCCGCCGTCGCCGGCCCGAGCACGGCCTCGCGGAGCTCGGCCGGGGTCATCGGGCCCAGGACCATCTGCCGATGCTGAAGCGCCGACGCCAGTACGGGATGGTCGAGGCAGCGTGCGTAGAAGTCGGCGCGAACCCCGAGGACCACCACCGCGGGTGCGGCAGCGCCGCCGGACGCCACGCCCAGGGCCTGGATGAACAGCCGGCGACGTCTCTCGTCCTCGCAGGTGGTGAAGGCCTCCTCGAACTGGTCGACCACCAGAACCGTCCGGGCACCCGCGCCCCCGGCCCGGCGCCCGTGGGCGGCGATCGCGTCCGAGATCCCGCCCGCCGACGGGCTCCCACCGGCCTCGAGCGTGGCCGCGACCTCCGGCAGGTGCCGGCCCAGCTCGGCGAGCGGATCGGTGCCGGGAGTCATCACGACGACGGGCCACCGGCTCGACGCCTCCACCGGCAGCCGGCCACCCATGATGGAGGCACCCAGGCCGGCCTGCAGCAGCGAGGACTTCCCCGCGCCCGACGGGCCGACCAGCATGACGATGCCACCGGTACGGGCGGCGTCGGTGATCCGTTCCAGCAGTGCCATGGTGCTGCGCCGGCGTCCGAAGAACCAGGCGGCGTCCTCCTCGCGGAAGGCGGCGAGCCCGCGGTACGGGCAGACGCCCGGGTCGGCGTCGTCCTCCCCGGCCGGTTCCTGGGCGGCGGCCGGGCTCGCGAGCGCGTCCTCCCACCTCGACTGCCAGTCCCCCATGTCGTAGAGGTTCTCGACCACGGGCTGCGGCTGCCTCTTGCGCGCCTCGCCGATGAGAATCCGGAGCACGGCGGACAGCTGCGCGAAACGGGCCGGGACATTGATGCCGCGCCGCCAGTCGCTGACCCGCTGAACCGACACCCGTATCGGCCGGCCCTGCTCATCCGGGAATCGCGCTCGGGTGACGGATGCGGCCACCCGTGCCAATGTCGGATTTCCGGCCTGCGCATATAACAGCGAAAAGCGCTCGGCGAATGCCGCACGGGGCTCAGTGCCCGGTTGTGTCTCCCCCATGTCCCCGCCCCCGCCACCCGGAATCCGTCCGGTGTGGATCCGGACCGGAAAACCGAGGACCATCGATCGAGCAGCCATGATACAGGCGGGCGGGCGCCGGACATGGCGGCGGCCGCGCGCCTTCGGCAGTCTTCGTGATCGTTCGAAGGCACGGCAACCGAGACCGGATGGCCGCGAATCAGAACGGGGGCGGTCCACCCAGGACGACGCCGGGTCGCCAGGCACAATGGCCGGAGACGAGAGCTTCTGTGATCGTCTGCGGCACTATTCCATGTCCAATTCACATCCAGGAATCGGCGAGCCGGTTCCTCATTACGCAGGTGGCATTCCTCCGACATGGAGGGAAGCCGCCTGCCCGCGCCGCCCGAGACGAAACACGCCCGTCTCGGGCGCGCCGCGGTTCCCGCCCGGCCGGCCGGTCTCGGGTCGGCGAACCCTCGATGCATACCGCAGCATGCAACCGTCGGCGCACACGTGTATCCTCGGAACCGGGACCGGCGTCTTCCCCCGTGGACGCCGGTCCTTACTATGTGCGCCCTCAGTCGTTGCGATCGAGGTCGATGCGGACAGTCAACGGGCTGGACGCCATCAGCCGGCCCAGCGCCGCGTCCCACCGGTGCGGCAGGGTCCGCGAACGGGCAACCGGGTCATCGTCGGGCAGCACCACCGCGGTCCCGGTGCGCCACCTGCGTCCGATCTTCAACCGCACCGCCGGATGAAGCTGAAGGTTGCGAACGTAGTCCGACTGGGTTCCGTGCGCGGCGACCAACCAGAAGGTGTCGCCTACGCAACCGTTGCCGACGGGCGTGTGCCGCGGGAGCCCGGTGCGCCGGCCCGTCGTCTCGAGCAGGGCGAACGCCCGGGGAGCCAGGCCCTTGCGCAGGGCGAAGCGGGTCAGGCGGTTGTTGATCCGCTCGGTCGCGGTGACAACTCGGTACTTCCGGGAGCGCATCTGCCATGGTTCCTGCACCGCCCGAGTATGTCGTGGTGTCCACACCCGACGCCCGCACCAGTGCAAAGTAGTCCGTACGGGATGAGGCCGGGCCGCCCCGCAAGCGATCCACTGGACGAACCAGAAAGTCAATCCTGACGCCGACGAGGTCGGCGCCGTCTCGGAAGGGAATTGGCGTGTTCGACGACAACGGTTCGTTCCTGCTGGCGCTGTTCGAGTTCTTCATCTTCGTCGCCTGGTTCATGTGCCTGTTCTGGGTTTTCGGAGACCTGTTCCGGAGCACCGAGCTCGGCGCCGGGGCCAAGACGCTCTGGGTCCTGTTCCTGATCTTCCTGCCGGTCCTCGGCCTGCTGGTGTACGTCATCGCCCGGGGCGGCGGCATGACCGAACGCGCGCTCGCCGCGCAGGCCGATGCGGTGCGCCGGCAGGACGCCTACATCAGATCGGTCGCGGCACCGAGCGGCGGCAGCGCCGTCGACGAGATCGCGTCCGCCAAGCAGCTGCTCGACTCCGGCGCGATCAGCGCGGCCGAATTCGAGCAGCTGAAGGCGGGCGCCCTGACCAAGAGCGGCACGGCGTCGGTCTCCTAGGCAGGCCCCGTCGGGCGATGGTCCGCCACGCGCGTGGCGGACCATCGCCTTCGATCAACTCGAAGCCCGCGGGTAGTGACGCCTGAGCGTGCAACAGCCCGTCGCCTACCAGGGCGACGGCGCCGACCGGGTACCCGTCCGACGGCCCGAGCCGCTACCTTGGTCAATTACCGACACGACGACGAGGGACGGGCAGCGGTGGGTTACGGGGACAACCGCGTCGAGGACGTGCGCAAATTTCTGGGCGACGCGGAGGACCTGGTGTCCCGCGCCGCCCGGGGCCGGCCGGTACGGGGTCTTGAGCTGATCGACGGGACGGACAGCTCCGGCACCGTCTTCAGCGTCGTCGACGTGAACGGGGCGCTGCAGCGGATAGGCCTGGACCCCTCCTGGTGGGAGCGGGTCGGGCCGCACGCCGTCGGCACCGCGATTCTGCAGGCCGTGCGCTGCGCCAAGGACAAGGCGGCGGCCGCACGGATGATGCTGGAGCAGTACGGTCACGAGGTGCCCGCACCGGCCTACGATCCCGCGTCGGCCTTCACCGACATGCCGCCGGTCCCGCTGCCCGACTACGACAGCGAGCGGTTCGAGGATGCGCTGGCGCGAACGCTGCGCCGGGCCGAACAGATCATCACGAACGCCGAGCGGTACAGCCGGCTGCGTGACTCCGGCGCCGAGCGCACCGTCAGCGGGCCGCGCGGGCTGTTCCGGGTCGTGGTCAAGGGGTGGCAGATCATCGAGGCCCGGGTGGACACCTTCATCGTCGGGCCGGACAGCGGGCCGGAACTGGCGCAGGACGCGTTGGACGCCCTGCGGGCGGTGCAGTCGCCCGCGGCCGTGACCGGGGAGCGACAGTGACCGACTACAACTGGTTCTCCGACGAGAACATCCAGGTCGCCGCCGACGGCATCCGCGCGGAGGCGAAGAAGTGGTACGACTTCTCGGACCGGATGACCACTGTGTCGAACGCGGCCAGGGACCAGACGCTCAGCACCGCCGCGTTCGTCGTCACCGACATCACCGGCGTGGTCGCGGCCGCCGACCTCAGCTCGGCATACAACCAGATGCACGGGTGGCTGAACGGGCTCTTCTCGGAGGCGGTCGTCGAGTTCGACAGGTTCGGCAAGGCGTTGATGCAGGTCGCCGACTGGTACGAGGAGAGCGACGAGAACTCGGCGCAGAACTTCGACGAAATCGCCTCATCGTGACCGCGACGGACGGACGAGGGAAGAACCGATGACTCAGCCGGCACCGGGCGGCGCACCCGACGGCGACCAGTTCGCACAGGGCACCCTCGGCTCGTTCCGCACCGCCAAGGACCTGCTCGCGCAGCTGGTCGACAAGATCCGCAAGGAGTGGGACGCGATGGTGGCGCGGATCAACGCGCTGCTGGAGCGCCTCGAGCACGAGCTCAACGAGGACAGCATCTGGTCCACCATCTCCGAGTGGTGGACCAGCAAGATCAAGGATGCGGTCGAGAAGATCCACAAACTGGTCGAACAGCTCGGCGAACAGGTCTCCGGCGTGCTCGCGTCGCTGGAAAAGGTGGTGGCCGGCTCGGTGCCGGTGCTGTCGCTGTTCGAGGTCGGCCTGGACTGGGCGGTGAAGGTCAACACCCCGCTGTCCGACCTGGGTCCGGACATGACCGGCTCCGGTGCCGTCGATGCGTGGCGTGGCCCGGCGAAGGAGACCTATGAGAAGCGGGTACGCGACCAGATCGACGCCGTGGAGGCGACCACCGGCAAGGTGAAGACCGTGAGCAGCTGGCTTGCCGAGGTGGCCGCCGCCAACACCGCGTACATGGTGAGCCTGGCGGATCGCGGCGCGGAGGTGGTCGGCGCGCTGGTCGCGATGGTCATCGACGCCACCGAGTCGGCATCCGGCGCGGTGACCCAGCTGGTCATCACCCTCCAGCACACCTCCGAGCTGATCGGCGAGATCGTCAAGCAGACCCTGCAGTACCTGGCCAACCTGGCCAACCGGATGGCCGAGGTGATCAAGCAGATCACCACCGTGGCCGGCGAGTACGGCGATCACACCGGCCTGCCCGGCGGCAAGTGGCCCGCCCCGGTGAACGCATGAGGAGCGGGCTCCTCGCCGCGGCGGTGGTCGCGATGACCCTGGCCGGCTGCGGCGACGACATCGACACCGGCCCGGTGGAGAACCCGATCACCGGGTCTGCGCCGGCGCCCGCGTCGGCCGCCGGCCTGCCACCGGCGACCGGCAAGTGGGCCGGGCTGACCGCGAAGTGCCCCGCGCTCACCGGTACGGTGGCCGCCCAGCTCGGCCTCTCCGGCGCCGGCCGGCCCACCGACGAGTACGGCGAGTTCGGTGACATCGTCCGCGCCGACTGCGCCTGGAGATCGACGGGCGAGCAGGGCTACACGGCAACCGCGCGGCTCAGCATCTACCAGCGGCAGGAGGGCGCCGACGCGGAGTGGCAGGCGCTGCGCACCGGCCGGACCGACCCGGTGGCGGGGATCGGCCGCGAGGCGTTCGCGTCCCCCGAGCCCGATGGCATGACGGTGCGCGTGCTGTCCGGCAACGCCGTGGCCACCGTCCGGCTCCGGCCGGCCGACCCGTCGGCGGGCCTCGACCGGCTGCGCGAGCCGGCCATCGCCGTCACGAAGGACGTCCTCGATGATCTGCGGTGAGCTCGCATGACGGCGCCGCGGCCGCCGCGATGGTTCTCCGCCGAGGACATCGTCCACGGCCGGGTCACCCTCGCGGGGTATCCGTTCCGATTCATCTGGATCAACGCGACGCCGTCGAGCGGCTTCCGGGTGACCCTGGCCGGCCCGACCGCGACCGCCGCCATGGTCGACATGGTGTTCGCCGCCGCCGAGATGCTGGAGGCCCAGGGCTGGCAGGTCGTCAACTTCGAGCAGGACGGCAAGGTCGCCTACCTTCGCCGGCCCGGCTGACCGGCGGTACGGCCCTCCCGCGTCGGGAGGGTGGGTCAGGGTCAGTCCAGGAAGTCGGTCAGGGTGGGTGAGTCGCCGGCGTTGTGGGCGGCCAGCAGCTCCGCGAAGCGCTCCGACGGCATGGTGCGGACCCCGAGTTCCTCGGCCTTCGCCGCCTTGGAGCCGGCGCCCGCGCCGACCACCACCAGGTCGGTGCGGGCCGAGACCGAGCCCGAGGACCTGCCGCCCAGGTGCTCGACGGCCTCGTTGCCCTCGTTGCGGGTCAGGCCCGGCACCGAGCCGGTGACCACGACGGTCATCGGCCTGCCGTCCTCCGTGACCAGCGGCAGGGGCACCGAGGCCGCGTCGCCGGGTGCGGCGGCGGGGCCGGCCGGGCCGGGCGCGCCGGGCTCGGTCATGTTGACGCCGCGCTCGGTGAGCTTGGCGATGACCGAGGCCAGCTCGATCAGCTCGGCCGCGATCGTCGCCGCCCGCTCCGGGCCCACGGCGTCCACCTCCTGCAACTGCTCGACCGTCGCCGAGGTCAGCGCCCGCATCGAGCCGAAGTGGCGGGCCAGGCGGCGTGACATCGAGCGGCCGGTCATCCGGACGCCGAGGCCGGTGAGCACCCGGGACAGCGGCTGGGCCTTGGAGGCCTCGATGTTCGCCACCAGTTTCGTCGCCGAGGTGCGGCCGAGGCGGTCGAGTTTCGCCAGCGCCTCGGGATCCAGGCCGTAGAGGTCGGCCGGGTCGGTGACCAGGTCCGCCGCGACCAGGGCGGCGATGACCTTGTCGCCGAGGCCCTCGATGTCCATCGAGTCGCGGGCCGCGAAGTAGGACAGCGACTCGCCCGCGCCGCAGGCCCGGCCCTGCACGCAGCGCCAGCGTTTCTGGGAGCGGTCGATCTCGCCGCCGCAGCGGGGGCAGACCTCCGGCGGGGTGAACGGCTGCGCGCCGGCGGGACGCTCGTCGAGCTTCGCGCCGGTGATCTCCGGGATGACCTCGCCGGCGCGGCGGACGAACACGGTGTCGCCGACGCGGACGTCGCGGCGGACCAGGTCGCCGAAGTTGTGCAGCGTCGCCGAGGTGACCACCACCCCGCCCACCTGGACCGGCTCGAGCACCGCGACGGGGGTGATCACGCCGGTGCGCCCGACCTGGACCTCGATCGCGGCGAGCCGGCTGGTGCGGGTGTCCGCCGGGAACTTGTGCGCGATCGCCCAGCGCGGCGCCCGGCTGGACGAGCCGGCCAGGTCGCGGTCGGCCGGGTCGTCGGCCTTGACGACGGCGCCGTCGATGTCGAAGCCGAGGGTGCCGCGGGCCGCGCCCATCGCGGCGATCGCGGCCAGCAGGTCGTCGATCGTCTCGCAGCGCGGCATGCCGGCGGGTGAGGCCGCGGTCGTGGCGACGCCGAGGCCGCCGACCGCGGCCATCGCGGCGGAGTGGGTCAGTCCCTCGCCGCCGGGCAGGTCGTGCACCGCGTAGGCGAGGAAGGACAGCGGCGCGTCGTAGGCGCGGTCCTGTGCCCGCAGCGAGCCGGCGGCGGCGCTGCGGGGGTTGGCGAAGGGCTGGCCGCCGTGCGCGACCCGAAGCTCGTTGGCGCGGGCGAAGTCGGCGTCGGTCATGAAGACCTCGCCGCGGATCTCGACCGTGGCCGCGCTGGTGAGCGCGGCGGGCAGGCCGGCGACCAGCCGGGCCTGGGTGGTGACGTCCTCGCCGGCCACGCCGTCGCCGCGGGTGGTGAGCTGACGCAGCCGGCCGTCGGAGTAGCGGGCCGCGACCGCCATGCCGTCGATCTTCGGCTCGACCGTGTAGCCGTGCGCCGGGTGGCCGAGCACCCGGTCGAGGCGCGCCGCCCAGGTCCGCAGCTCGTCGGCGTCGAAGACGTTGTCGAGGCTGAGCATCGGGGTGCTGTGCGGGACGTCGCCGCCGGCGATGCCCGCGCCGATCGTCGCGGTCGGCGACCCCGCCTCGGCCCAGCCGGGCTCCGCACGCTCGGTGGCGGCGACCCGGGCCAGCAGGGCGTCGTAGGTGGCGTCGTCCATGGCGAGGTCGTCGCCGGCGTAGTAGGCCTCGGCGGCCGGGCGGATCCGGGCGATCGCGTCGTGATAGTCCTCCACCGTGTCGAAGCGCACGGCCTTGGCCGCGTCGACGACCGGCGCGACCTCGTGGTCGGTGCCGTTCGATCCGGCGGAGGGGCGCTTGCTCGGCATGCGGAACTCATTTCCAGGGGCGCGGAGGGCGACGGGACTTCGCGTCTTTTCTACCGCAGGGGTACGACATGCCTCAGCAGGTGTTCGCCAGGTCACCGGCCGGCGGGCGGGCGACCGTGTGGCTCGGCGCGGGCGCCCGGTGCCGCTCGGCCCAGCCGGTCAGCGCGGTGAACGCGGTGCGGAAGCACGGCAGGATCGGCCGCAGCCGGTCCGGGTACGCGTCGTACAGGCCGTCGACGTGGTTGCCGCCCTCGATCCGGTAGTACCGGAAGATCCGGTCGCGGTGCTGCTCGCGCACCATCGCCGCGTACAGGTCGGAGTCCTGGGTGATGGGCAGCAGCGCGTCGAGGGTGCCGTGCAGGGTGATCAGCGGCCGCTGGATGCGGCCGGTGAGCGCGATCCGGCCGATCGCCGCGCGCACCGCCGCCGGGCGGCTCGGGTAGTCGTAGTCGGCGTCGCAGGCGGGGGTTCCGGGCGCGCAGAACGGGGTGCCGGCCTCGGCCGGGCCGTCGTAGTCCGGGTCGAGTTCCTCGCGGTAGATCCGCTGGGTGAGGTCCCAGTAGACGCGGTGGTGGAAGTCCCAGAGAAATTCCGAGCCCGGCGCGAACCCCGCGGCGATGACCTCCGCGGGCCGGTTCCGCGGGTACGCCCGCAGCGCCGGCGGCAGGAAGGTGAGCAGGCTGGGCCGGTCGGGGTGCCAGAGCGTGCCCTCCCAGTCGACGCCGCCGTCGTAGAGCTCGGGGTGGTTCTCCAGCTGCCACCGCACGAGGTAGCCGCCGTTGGACAGGCCGGCGGCGTAGGTGTGCCGCGGTGCCCGGCCGTAGCGGCGCGCGACCGTCGCGCGGGCCGAGCGGGTGAGCTCGGTCATCCGGTGGTTCCATTCCACGATGGCGTCGCCGGGGCGGACCCCGTCGCGGTAGAACGCCGCGCCGACGTTGCCCTTGTCGGTGGCGGCGAAGGCGTAGCCCTGCGCGAGGACCCAGTCGCCGATGGCGAAGTCGTTGGCGTACTGCTCGCGTACGCCGGGCGAGCCGGAGACCACCAGGCCGCCGTTCCAGCGCTCGGGCAGGCGCAGGACGAACTGGGAGTCGTGGTTCCAGCCGTGGGTGGCGTTGGTGGTCGAGGTGTCCGGGAAGTAGCCGTCGATCTGGATTCCGGGCACGCCGGCCGGGTTGCGGGCGCCGGCCGGGGTCAGCCCGGCCCAGTCGGCGGGATCGGTGTGCCCGCCGGCGGTGGTCAGGTCGCTGAGGCACTGCGCCTGTTGCCGTTCGGCGCCCGGAACGACGGGCGCCCGGCACTGGTGCGATGACGGTGCGGGGACGAGGACGGCCGTCAGCAGGACGGCCGCGACGCTGAGGATGGGTGACATCCCGTCATGCTCCGGCGCCGTCGCGGTCTGGACCATGGCCGTCGACCACACTGCCGGTGCCCCCGTCATGGGTGGCGAGGCGGTGCAGGCGCAGGGCGAGCCGCAGTTCGAGGCCGCGTTCGGGCTGCTGCCAGCCGTCGCCGAGCACGTGGCCGATGCGGGCGATGCGCTGGGTGACCGTGTTGACGTGGATGTGCAGCACCTCGGCGGCCCGGGCGGCGTTGGCGCCGGCCTCGAAGTAGGACTCCAGCGTGCGTACCAGGGCGGTGCCGCGCCTGCGGTCGTAGTCCAGCAGCGCGCCGATGGCCTGGGCGACGAACGCGCCGACGTCCCGCTCGGCACCGACCAGCAGCCCGACGAAGCCCAGTTCGGCGGCGCTCGCGCCGTCACCGACGCGGCCCAGCGCCCGCAGTGCCGAGGCGCAGCGGCGGGCCTCGGCGTACGCGGCGGGCACCGGCTGGATCCCGGCGAGCGGGCCGGCCCCTCCCCCAGTGACCGGCTCGCCGAGGTATGCGCCGAGCTCGCGCACCACCCGCCGGGCGGCCTCGCCGGGGTGATCGCCGCCGACCAGCAGCACCACGCAGCCGTCGCGCTGGGCGGCCAGCCCGCCGCAGGCCGCCGCGTACGCGGAGCTCCACTGTGCGGCCCGCTCGCGGTGCCGGTCCGGTCCCGCGGCCACGACCAGCACGTGCGCGGCGTCGAGATCGACGCCGAGCCGCCGGGCCCGCTGCCGCACGGTCACCGGGTCGTCCACCCGCCGGCTCAGCAGGTCCTCGAGCAGTTCGCCGCGGACCCGGCCCTCGGCCTGGGCGAGGCTGCGCCGGAAGAGCAGCAGCAGCGCGGTCACCACCCCGGCACGTTCCAGGATGCGGGTGTCGGTCTCGCTCAGCTCGCCGGGGGCGTGCAGCACGAGGATGCACAGCGCCTCGTTGCCGGCGCCGGCGGCGAGCACCCAGTGCTCGCCGTTGCGGGTGGCCCGGCCCAGGCCGCGGCCGGCCACCGCCGCGGCGGCCAGCGAGCCCACCTCGGCGATGTCGCCGACGGCGGCGAGGCAGTGCCCGTCGGCGTCCAGGATCGCCAGCTCGCCGCCGAGCACCTCGGCGACCACGGCGGCGAGGCCGTCCAGGTCGCCGCCGCGCAGGATCACCTCGGTCATCCGGTCGTGTGCCTCGGCGGCCCGCTCCAGCGATTCGCTGTGCCGGCGGACCACGGTGTTGACCGCGCCGAGTTCCGCGAGCGCGGCCCGGGTCTCGCCGAGCAGCCGGGTGTTGTCGAGCGCGACGGAGGCGTGCGCGGCGAGCGAGCCGAGCAGCGTCACCTCCTCGCGGGTGAAGGGCCGGGCGCTGCGGTTCGCGGCGAAGAGCACGCCGAGCACGCGGCTGCCCAGCCGCATCGGCACGCCCAGGATGGCGACCAGGCCCTCCTCGGTGACGCCGTTGTCGATCTCGGCGGTGTGCTGGAAGCGCGCGTCGGCGGCGTAGCCGGCGGTGACGTACGGCGCGGCGGTCTGCGCGACCAGCCCGCCGAGGCCGGCGCCGAGCGGCAGCCGGAGCTGCTGGAAGCGGGCCGACACCGAGCCGTAGGTCACCCGCATGTAGGTGTCGCCGCGCTCCTCGTCGTTGAGGGTCATGTAGGCGACGTCGGCGTCGAGCAGCTCGCGGGCCCGGCGCACGATCGCCTCCAGCACGGCGTCGAGGTCGCGCAGCGTCGCCAGGTCGCCGACGGTGTCGACCAGGGCGCTCAGCTCCGCCTCGCGGCGCCGCCGGCGCTCCAGCAGCGCCCGGACCCGCAGGGCGAGCCCCCGCACCTCGTCCAGCTCGGCGAGCTCGGCCGGCGCCGCGCCCCGGGCCCGGGCGTCCAGCAGCGGCCGCTCGAACTCGATCGCGGCGGCCTCCCGCAGCAGCAGGTCGAGGAACGCCGCGGTCGGCGAGCTCAATGCGCGGTCCATCCGCCGTCCATCACCATCGAGGTGCCGGTGACGAAGGACGCCCCCGGCGAGCACAGGTACGCGACCAGCTCCGCCACCTCGGCCGGCTCGACCAGGCGCTTGATGGCCACCGGCGTCAGCATCACCTGCTCGACCACCTGCGCCTCGTCCATCCCGTGCCGGGCCGCCTGCGCGGCGATCTGCGCCTCGACCAGCGGCGTCCGCACGTACGCGGGATTGACGCAGTTGGAGGTCACCCCGTGCTCGGCGCCCTCGAGCGCGATCACCTTGGAGAGGCCCTCGAGGCCGTGCTTGGCCGACACGTACGCGCCCTTGAACGGCGAGGCGCGCAGCCCGTGCACCGACGAGACGTTGACGATCCGGCCCCAGCCCTTCGCGTACATGTGCGGCAGGCTGCGCCGCACCAGCCGGAACGGCGCCTCCAGCATCAGGCGCAGGATCAGCGAGAACGTCTCGGGCGGGAATTCGTGCAGCGGCGCGACGTGCTGCAGGCCGGCGTTGTTGACCACGATGTCGACGGCCGGGTCGATGCGGTCGACCGCGGACAGGTCGGAGAGGTCGACGGTCTCGGCGACGCCGCCGATCCGCTCGGCGACGCGGGCCGCGGCGTCGCCGTCGCGGTCGATGACGACGACCCGGGCGCCGGCCGCCGCCAGCCGCTCGGCGCAGGCCCGCCCGATGCCGCTGGCCCCGCCGGTGACGACGGCGGTCCGCCCGGCCAGGCTGTCCCCGGAGGTGCTGGTGTCCATGATGCCCCTCAACGCGAAGTCGTCGACGTGGTGGGAACGGGTGCGGCCGGCGCGTCCGCGCGTCGTCGCGGCGTGCGTCTTCGCGCCGTGCGGGACACGGCGGCGCCGAGCTGCCGGGCGGCGCCCCACAGGCCCTGCCGGAACAGCAGCACCACCAGCACGAAGACGGTGCCGGTGACCAGGCCGATGCCGTTGAAGCCGGAGGTGGACAGGTAGTCCTCGAGGAGCACGACCAGGGCGGCGCCCAGCGTGCTGCCCCAGAGGGTGCCGATGCCGCCGAGCACGACCATCATCACGGCCTTGCCGGAGGTGGTCCAGTAGACCTCCTGCAGCGACGCGAAGCCGTGGCTGATCGAGAACAGGCCGCCGGCCAGGCCGGACAGCGCCGCCGAGAGCACGAAGGCCAGGAGTTTGTAGCGGTCGACCGGGTAGCCGATCGCCCTGGCCCGGGCCGGGTTGTCGCGGATGGCGACCAGCACGTGGCCGAACGGCGAGTGCACGATGCGCCACAGGCAGAGGAGTCCGAACAGGACGATCGGCAGCCCGGCGTAGTAGAAGACGAACGGGTCGCTGAGGTCGGCGCCGAGGAATTCGCGCGGTATGCCCTGCAATCCGTTCTCTCCCCCGGTCGCGCCCCGCCACTGGTTGGCCACGAAGTAGATCATCTGCGCGAAGGCGAGGGTGACCATCGCGAAGTAGATGCCCGTGTTGCGGACGCAGAGGTAACCGATGGGCACGGCCAGCAGGGCGGCCAGCGCCGCGCCGCCGAGCACCGCGAGGGGGAACGGCAGCCCGCCGTGGATGGCGATCAGGCCGGAGGTGTACGCGGCCGTGCCCCAGAAGGCGGCGTGGCCGAACGAGAGCAGGCCGGTGTAGCCGAGCAGCAGGTCGACCGCCGCCGCGAACAGCGCCCAGGTTGCGATGTCCATGGCGACCGGCGGGTAGACCAGCCACGGCAGCGCGAGCGCCAGCGTCAGCCCGGCGGCCAGCAGCAGCCACCGCAGCGGGCGGCGCCCCGCCGCTTCGGTGTGGTGCAGCAGCAGGCGGATCACGTGCGGGCCTCCTCGCGTCCGAACAGCCCCGCGGGCCGCCACAGCAGCACGCCGGCCATGATGATGAAGATCAGCGTCTGGGACAGGGCGGGCACGTACAGGTTGCCCAGCGACTGCGCGACGCCGATCGCGAACCCGGCCAGCACGGAGCCGGACACCGAGCCGAGGCCGCCGATCACCACGACGGCGAAGACCGCGATGATCAGGTCGGCGCCCATCAGCGGGTTGACCGCCCGCATGGGCGCGGCCAGCACGCCGGCCAGCCCGGCGAGGGCGACGCCGAACGCGAAGACCGGGGTCACCCAGCGGCCCACGTTCACCCCGAGCGCGCCGGTGAGCTCGGGACGCTCGGTGGCGGCCCGCACCACCATGCCGACCCGGGTCCGGGTCAGCACCAGCCAGACGGCGGCGCACAGCACGATCGCGGCGGCGAGCACGAACACCTGGTACGCCGGGTAGTCGAACGGGCCGAGGTCGATGGAGCCGGAGAGCTCCGCGGGGCGCGGGTACGGCTGGGACTGCACGCCGTACTCGCGCTTGACCGCGTCCTGCAGCACCAGCGTCAGCCCGAAGGTGAGCAGGAAGTTGTAGAGCGGGTCGAACGGGGTGAGCCGCCGGATCAGGGTGCGTTCGAGCAGCATGCCGAGCAGGAACAGCACCGCCGGCACCAGGAACAGCGCCGCCCAGAACGGCACCCCGAACTCGGCGAGGGCGAGGTAGGCGCCGAACGCGCCGAGCATGAAGAACGCGCCGTGTGCGAAGTTGACCACGCCGAGCATGCCGAAGATGATGGCCAGCCCCAGCGCCAGCAGCGCGTAGAAGCCGCCGCTGACCAGTCCGTTGAAGCACTGCTGCAGCAGGCTGGTCACAGCGTGCAGCCGCCCGCGGACTCCGGACGGAACGCCTCGGCCGCCGGGATGGTCCGCAGGATCTTCTCGTAGTCCCAGTCGGTGGTGACCTCGCTCCTGGGCTTCACCTCGGCCAGGTAGACGTCGTGCACGACCCGGTGGTCGGCGGCCCGGATGGTGGCGTTGCGGGCGAACATGTCGTCGTACGTGTATCCCTCGAGCTTGCCCACGACGGCGTCGGCCGCGTCGGTGCCGGCCCGCTGCACCGCCTCCAGGTACTGCATGGCGGCCGAGTAGTTCGCCGCGTGCGCGAACGACGGCCGGGTCTGTGTCCTGGCGGTGAACCGGTCGGCCCACTGCCGGTTGCGGTCGTCGAAGTTCCAGTACCAGGCGTCGGTGAAGGTGGTGCCGGCGAACGCGTCCGGGCCCAGCGAGTGGATGTCGGTGATGAACATGAGCCCGACCGACAGCTTGATGCCCTGTTCCCGCAGCTTGAACTCGTTGTACTGCTTGACCAGGTTGACCAGGTCGCCGCCGGCCTGCATGACGCCGAGCACGTCCGGCTTGGGCTTGAGCCCCGGCGCCTTGAGCAGGAAGGTGGAGAAGTTGTCGTTCGGGAACGGCGTCGGGTCCTTGGCCACGACCGTGCCGCCGGCGGTGCCGATCGCCGCGCTGAACGACTTCTCCATGTCCTGCCCGAACGCGTAGTCCGGGTAGAGGATGTACCAGTTCTTGCCGCCCTGCCTGGTCACCGCCGTCCCGGTGCCGTTGGCGAGCATGTACGTGTCGTACGCGTAGTGGAACGTGTACTTGTTGCACTGCTTGCCGGTGAGTTCGGTGGTGGCGGCGCCCACGTTGAAGTAGAGCTTCTTCTTCGCCTTGGCCACGTTGGCCACGGCGAGCGCCGCGGAGGACGTCGGCACGTCGAGGATCACGTCGGCGTGGCCGCGGTCGTACAGTTCCTGGGCCTTCGAGTTGGCGATGTCCGGCTTGTTCTGGTGGTCGGCGGACACGACCTCGATGTCGCCGCTGACCGCCTTGTCGCCGTACTTCGCCTGGAAGTCGGCGACGGCCATCTTGACCGCCTCGATGCTGTTCTTGCCGGACAGGTCGGCGTAGACGCCGGACTGGTCGTTGAGGACGGCCAGCACGATCTTGTCGTCGCTCACCGTGGCGTCGGCTCCGCCGCCGGGGCCGCCGCGGCCGCAGCCGGCGACCAGCAGCGTGCCGGCGGCCAGAGCGGCGGTGAGCGCTCTGGTGGAATTTCGCATGGGGAATCTCCTTGGGGGCGTGCGGAGGGGTCAGATGCCCAGGTACGCGAGCAGTTCGTGTTCTCGTTGCCGGACCGCGCCGTTGTCGAGC
The DNA here is from genome assembly GCF_040638275.1 of Actinoplanes sp. NPDC026623. Classification (NCBI taxonomy): domain Bacteria; kingdom Bacillati; phylum Actinomycetota; class Actinomycetes; order Micromonosporales; family Micromonosporaceae; genus Actinoplanes; species Actinoplanes sp. NPDC026623. The sequence continues at coordinate 27,863 of NZ_JBEZXZ010000096.1, forward strand.
GTCTCGACGACGCGGCCCTCGGCCAGCAGGTAGTGGCGGTCGGCCACGGTTGTCGCGAAGTGCAGGTTCTGCTCGATGAGCAGCACGGTGACGCCCGCGGCCTTGATCTCGCGCAGGATGTCGCCGATCTGCTGCACCAGCAGCGGCGAGAGTCCCTCGGTCGGCTCGTCGCAGAGCAGCAGCCGGGCGCCGCTGCGCAGGACCCGCGCCAGCGCGAGCATCTGCTGCTCGCCGCCGGAGAGCCGGGTGCCGGGGAAGCGCCGCCGCTGCGCCAGCACCGGGAAGGTGTCGTAGATCCGGCCCAGCGGCCAGGGTTCTGGGCCGACCACGGGCGGGAGCAGCAGGTTCTCCTCGACGCTGAGGGTGGCGAAGACGCCGCGGTCGTCGGGCACGTAGCCGATGCCGGCCCGGGCCCGGCGGTACGCGGGCCGGGACGCCAGCGCCGGGTCGCCGAGGAATTCGAGGCGCCCGGAGCAGTGCGCGTGCAGGCCCATCACGCAGCGCAGCAGGGTCGTCTTGCCGGCGCCGTTGCGCCCGACGAGGGTGACGATCTCGCCCTCGGCGACCGCGAGATCGACGTCCCGCAGCACCTGCGCCTCGCCGTACCAGGCGCTGAGTCCGTCAACGGTCAGCATGGGCTTCTCCGAGGTAGGCGGTGATCACGCGGGGGTCGGCGCGGACCTCGGCGTAGCCGCCCTCGACCAGGACGGTGCCGTGGGTGAGCACGGTGACCCGGTCGGCGAGGTCCGCCACCACCCGCATGTTGTGCTCGACGAGCACGACGGTGCGGCCCGCGCGGACCCGCCGGATCAGGGCGATGGTGCGTTCCACGTCCTCGACGCCCATGCCGGCGGTGGGCTCGTCGAGCAGCAGCACCCGCGGGTCCAGCGCCAGCGCCACGGCCAGTTCGAGGGCCCGCTTGCGGCCGTAGGCCAGGGCGGCGGCCGGCACCTCGGCCGCGTCGGCGAGGCCGACGTCGTCGAGCAGGGCGAGCGCCCGCTCCCGGAACCGGCCCAGGCGGTTCTCGGAGCGCCAGAACCGCCAGCCGAGGCCGGTCGGCGCCTGCAGCGCCAGCTCGACGTGCTCGCGGGCGGTGGCCTGCGGGAACAGGGTGGTGATCTGGAACGAGCGGGCAACGCCCAGCCGGGCCACCCGGTCCGGCGACAGCCCGGTGACGTCGCCGCCGTCGAGGGTGATGCGCCCCCGGCTCGGGCGCAGGAAGCCGGTCAGCAGGTTGAACAGGGTCGATTTGCCGGCGCCGTTGGGCCCGACGAGCGCGTGCACGCTGCCCTCGGCGATGTCGAGGTCGACCCCGTCCACGGCGTGGAAGCCGCGGAACTGCTTGGCGAGCCCGCGGGTCTGGAGGATCGGCGGCGGCATCCCATGCCCTCCTTCGATGTCCGGGCGATGAGGACGCCCTGTGATGCGCAACACTATTGGCGGGCCGACAGCACGCGCCATGTTCGTTACGCACACATCAGGAGGGATTTCAGTGGGGCAAGTCACCACCCCTCGTAACGCGCCGTTCACCAAAACGGCGCCCGAAAAGGGCGTTCCAGTATGGTGTCGTCACATCTGGAAGCTTAGTTCCGGCATAAGTTTGCAGCGGACATGAATATTCGTCCGAACATCCATGGCATTCCGATCTTCGGTTGCGGACCATGGAGCGCGTGTCCGGACGCCACCGTAGAACCTTCAGCCTGACCATCATTCTCGCCTCGGCCCTGGCCGCCGTCGTCGTTGTCGGCGCCGGCTCCTGGCTCGGCTACGAACAGCTCTCCGCAAAGGACTGTTCCGGCCAGCTCACGCTGGACGTCGCCGCAGTCTCCGAGATATCCGGGGCCGTGCGCACGGCCGCCGCCGCCTGGGTAAAGGAAGACGCCCAGGTCAACGGCGTCTGCGTGGCGGTGAACGTCAAAGAACTCGACCCGGCCGCCGGCGCCGCCGCGATCGCGGAGCGCCACGGAGTCACCATCGCCGGGCTCGGCGGCGCGGCCGGCCAGACCGAGGTGCCGGACGTGTGGATCCCGGACTCGTCGTCCTGGCTGCTGCGCGTGGGCGCCGACGCGCCCGGCTTCATCCCGGGCGATGCCGCGCCCATCGCCGAGAGCCCCGTGGTGCTGGCCATGCCCGCCCCGGTCGCCAAGCAGCTCGGCTGGCCGGCCAAGCAGCTCAAGTGGCAGGAGATGCTCGCCGCGCTGACCGGCGGCAAGACCCTGCGCCCCGGCATCGTCGACCCGACCCGTGACGCCGCCGGCCTGGCGGGCCTGCTCGCCCTCGGCGGCGCGGCCGGCAGCGACGCCGCCGGCACCCAGAAAAAGGTCGCCGCGCTGCGCGCGCTGGCGGAGAACAGCTCCAGCATCCGCCAGGACCTGGTGGAGAAGTTCCCGGGCACGGCTCAGGAGTTGACGACCGGGCTGAGCGCCGCCCCGCTGTCGGAGGAGGACGTGGTCGCGTACAACGCGGCCAAGCCCGCGGTTCCGCTCGCGGCGCTCTACCTCGACCCGGCGCCGGCCGCGCTGGACTACCCGTTCGCGATCATGCCCGAGGTCGACCCGCAGAAGGGCCTGGCCGCGGCCGCCCTGCACAAGGCGCTGGGCGGTCCGGTCTTCCGCAACGCGCTCGCCGCGGCGGGGCTGCGCGGCCCGGACGGCACGGCCGGTTCCGGCTTCGCCGCGCCCGAGGGCGCGCCCGCGACGGCCACCCCGGTCGGGCGGGCCTCGGCCGACTCCGGCGAGGCGGTCACGATCGCCGCGAAGACCACCGCCGCGATCAGCGGGGTGCTCGGCAGCTGGGCCGCGATCACCAAGCCCGGCCGGGTCCTCGCCGTCTTCGACGTGTCCGGCTCGATGCTGACGACGGTGCCGACCGCCGGCGGCCTCACCCGCAACGAGGTCACCAAGCGCGCCGCGGTGCAGGGCCTGTCGCTCTTCGACGACCGGTGGGCCGTCGGCACCTGGTTCTTCTCGACCAACATGGTCGGCAAGCGGCCGTGGAAGGAGAAGGTGCCGATCAGCCCGCTGACCGCCGCCCGCACCGAGCTCAGCAAGTCGATCGCGGAGATGGAGCCCAAGCGCAAGGGCGACACCGGCCTCTACGACACGGCGCTGGCCGCGTACGAGAACGTGCAGAAGAGCTGGCAGCCCGGCCGGGTCAACTCGGTGCTGCTGTTCACCGACGGCGTGAACGAGAACCCCGGCGGCCTCACCCGGGCCGAGCTGCTGACCAAGCTGAAGAAGCTGCGGGACCCGAACCGCGAGGTCCGTCTGGTGATCATCGGCATCGGCACCGGCGTCGACCGCAACGAGCTCACCGCCATCACGAAGGCGACCGGTTCCGGCGCGGTGTACATCGCGGAGGACCCGGCCAAGATCGGTGAGATCTTCCTGCAGGCGATCGCGAGCCGCTCCGGCGCCTGACGATCCGTTCGATGTGGTACGCCTGCTGCCCCGGCTCACCCGGTCCGGGGCAGCAGGCCGTTCTGTCAGGCGATCGCGCAGGCGACGCCGTTCAGCGTGAACGCCGCCGGCTTGCCGCTGTCGCCGGTGTGTGTCGCCTGCAGGCCTATGCTGGTCGAGGCACCCGTCGCCAGCGCGCCGTTGTACGAGACGTTGCGGGCCGTGACGGCTCCGCTCGACGGCGCGTACGTGGCGTTCCAGCCCGAGGTGATGACCTGCCCGGCGGGCAGCGTGAAGCCGAGGGACCAGCTCGTCAGCGCCGGCCCCGTGTTCGTGATGGTGATCGACGCGGTCAGCCCGGTGTTCCAGGCGTTGACCGCGTAGCCGACCCGGCAGTTACCCGCCGGCGGCGGCGTCGTCGGTGACGGCGGCGGCGTGGTCGCCGAGCCGCTCGGGTCCGGCACCGTCGGCGTGTCGAGGCCGAAGAAGCTGATCGTCCGCTCGGCCATGCCGCTGGTCGGCAGCGAGTGCCCGACGCCGGCCACGCTGATCGCCTCGACCGGCGCCTGCGTCGCCGCCGACCCGTACCGGGTGCGGGTCCAGCCCGATTGCGGCGAGTCGGTGAGCACCGGCGTCTGGCTCACCCCCAGCACGTTCGTCCACTGCTTGATCTCCTCGGCGAAGTTCGGGTAACGCAGCGTCGCGTCCTGGTCGCCGTGCCAGACCTGCATCCGCGGCCGGGCGCCGGAGTAGCCCGGGTAGGCGGCCCGGACCAGGTCACCCCAGGCCTGCGCGGTCTTGGTGATCTGCCCGTTCGCGCAGGCGCTGTTCCAGCTGGAGCCGTCGGTGGTGGCGAAGCAGCCGAACGGCACGCCCATGAACGCCGAGCCGGCCCGGAACACGTCCGGGTAGTCGCCGAGCAGGACGTTCGTCATCATCGCGCCGGACGAGGCGCCGGTGACGAACGTGCGGGCCGGGTCGGTGCGGTAGCGCTCCTGCACGTACCGGACCATCGAGACGATGCCGACCGGGTCGCTGTTCCCGTCGTGGCGCAGCGCCCCGGCCGACGAGACGTCGAAGCAGTTGCCCGACCTCGTCGCCGACGGGTAGATGACGATGTAGCCGTACCGGTCGGCCAGGGACGCGAACTGGGTACCGGAATAGAAGGCGGGGCCCGAGCCGGTGCAGTAGTGCACGGCCACGAGCAGCGCCGGGTTGCTCGGCAGCCGGTCCGGGACGTACAGGTGCATCCGGAGGCCGGTCGGGTTGGTGCCGAAGCCGGTGACCTCCTGCAGCGAGGCCGCGGCGGCCGGCGTGGCGGGCAGCAGGGTGGTCGCGGTGACGAGGGCCGCCGCGGCGACGGTCACCGCCAGCAGGGCGTGAGCGAGTCTCTTCATGACATTCCTCGGATCCTTCACGGGCCCCGGCGCGAGGCGACGGTGACGCGTCGCGCCGGAGCGGGTCGGTCAGCCTCCGGCGCGGGACGGCCG
>NZ_JBEZXZ010000097.1:0-32373 GCF_040638275.1 Actinoplanes sp. NPDC026623
GCTTATTCAACTGGACGACGTGCTGCAGCGGCGCGGTTTATTGTTGAAGCGGAAGGTCACCCGCACGGGCCGCCCACCGGAGGGGGCGCGGCCGGTCCGGCCGTCAGGCGACGGCGCAGGCCGTGCCGCCGACGGCGAAGGCGGCGGGCGCGGTGTTGACGCCGGCCCAGGAGCCGAGGAAGCCGAACGCGGCGGACCCGCCGGGCGCGATCGCGGCGTTCCAGCCGGCGTTGGTGACGGTGACGTCGGCGCCGCTCTGCTGCGCCGTGCCGTTCCAGGCCTGGGTTATCCGCTGGCCCGAGGGGAACGACCAGGACAGTGACCACCCGGCGAGCGCGGCGCCACCGGTGTTGGTGATCCGCACGTCGCCCTGGAAGCCACCCGGCCAGCTTCCGGTGACCCGGTAGGAGACCGAGCAGCCCGAGGCGGCCGGCGGCGTGATCCGCGACGGGTCCACCACGCCCCAGTACGCCGGCTTGGCCTGCAGGCTCGTGTCGAACAGCAGCGGGGCGTCCTTGCGGGTGACCGGGAACGTGTCGAGCCAGGTGTTGTCGTCGGCGAGCCCCCACAGCGTCACCGAACTGATCTGATCGGCGTGGCGGCGGAACAGCGCGAGCATGTCGCGGTAGACGTACGCCTGGGAGAGCAGCCGGTCGGCCGGCGGGGCCGGGAAGGACTCGGAGCTGTCGCGGTAGATGCTGACGTCCATCTCGGTGATCTGCTGCGTGATGCCGAGCGGTGCGAACTTCTGCAGCATCGCCTCGGTCTCGGCGACGGTCGGCCAGCCCACGTTGATGTGCATCTGGTGCCCGACCCCGTCGATCGGGACACCCTCGGCCCGCAGCTCGGCGACCAGGTTGTACAGCGCGTCCCGCTTGGCCGGCACGTTGGTGTTGTAGTCGTTGATGATCAGCTTGGCGTGCGGCGCCACCTCGCGGGCCACGGTGAACGCGGTCCGGATGTAGTCCAGCCCGGTCACCGTGTACCAGGTGCTGTGCCGCATCCCGTCCGACTGGCTCTCGTCGATCACCTCGTTGACCACGTCCCACGTCGCGATGTCCTCGCCGTAGTGGGCGGCCACGTTGCGGATGTGGTTCTCCAGGCGGGCCAGCAGCAGGGCCTTGTTCTCGGCGGTCGCGGTCATCGGCGCGCCCGCGGCGTCCTTGAAGACCCAGGCCGGCGTCTGGTTGTGCCAGACCAGGGTGTGCCCGCGCACGGCCAGGCCGTTGGCCTTCGCGTACGCGATGAGCGGATCCGCCTGCGCGTAGCTGAACGAGTTCTCGGCCGGCTCGGTGGCGTCCCACTTGAGCGCGTTGCCGGGGGTGACCGAGGTGAAGTGCCGGGCCAGCAGGTCGCCGTGCACGCCGAGGGTCTCCGCGGCGGTGATCGCGGCACCCACCGGGAACTCGGTGACCACGTCGCGGATCCGCGGGATGCCGGTCTGAATCGGCAGCGCGGGCACGTAGGAGACGGTGACGTCGTCGACGAAGAACGACCCGGTGGTGTTCGCGGTCTCCACGTACACGTGCAGGAAGTCGACGTCGGTGGCGAGCGTGTACCGGCCGGTGAGCGCGACCCACCCGTCGGCGCTGACGGCGGTGTTCCCGGCGACCTGGTCGTAGCCGGCGGTGCCCGCCGTCCGGCGTTCGACGCTCAGCCGCGCGCTGTCCGCGGCGGCCCCGGCGGCGAGGCGCACCCACGCCGTGACCGTGTACTGGGTGCCCTTCTCGAGCACGTCCAGCACGTCGAGCGAGGGCCCCTGCCACCCGGCCGTGCGCCCGGTGACCGCCAGGCTGCCGGTGCCGCCGTGCGCGGCGGCGTCGCTGACGGCGACGGTCTCGCCGCCGCCGCGCGCGGCCCAGCCCTGCGTGGTGCCGTCCTCGAAGTCGCCGGTGACCACCGTGACCGGCACGGGATCCGCGGCGGCGGGCAGGCCGGGTGCGGCGGCGGTGACCAGCGCCACGGCGGTCAGCAACGCCAGGGCCGCAGGGTGTCTCCGAATCGGGCGCATGAACGGGTCCTCACGTCGTTAAAGTGATGACCATCGTTACATGGGAGCGCTCCCATAACAATGCGCGGCCACGCCGCGGCCGCTCAGAACAGCGAGAGCTGGCCCGGCGTCGGCTCGCGGGAGCCGGCCATTCCGCGCCGGAACACCCACGGCCGCAGCTCGTGCGTCACGTCCTCGGTGCCGGCCGGCACCGGCTCGCCGGTCAGGGCCCACAGCGACGGCCCCAGGTGGATGCCGCGGCCGGAGAGCGCCCACCGGATCACCGAGCGGCGCAGCGGCAGCCGGGCCGCGCTCAGGTCCGGCATCGGCAGGTCGGCCCGCATCCGCATGAGCCGCCGGTTCCGCTCGACGATCTCCCGGGCCGACGGCGCGGCCAGCTGCTCCGCGGCCTGCTCGCCGACCGCCGCGCGCACCGAGGCCGCGTCGCCGTCGTCGAGCGCCGCCCACGCCGCGTCCACCGTGCCGAAGGCCGCCAGCAGCCGGGCCGCCCGGGCCGAGCCGAACCGGCGGACCCCCGGCAGGTTGTCCGACGGGTCGCCGCGCAGGGCGGCGTAGTCCCGGTACTGCCAGGACTGGACCCCGCAGAGCTCGACCAGGCCGGCCGAGTCGACCAGGACCGCCTCGTCGAAGCCGCCGTTGCGCACCCGCAGCACCGAGGTGGTGTCGTCGATCAGCGCGAACGCGTCCCGGTCGCTGGTCATCAGGACCGAGCGCCAGCCGCGGCCGCGGGCCAGCTCGGCCGAGCTGGCGAGCACGTCGTCCGCCTCGTACGAGGGTGGCACGACCGTGCAGATGCCGGCCGCGCGCAGCAGCTGCGGCGCCCCGGCGATCTGCTCGGCGAGGTCCGCCGACTTCGCCGGGCGGTGCGCCTTGTAATCCGGGTAGTCGGTCCGGCGCGCGGAGTCCTCGGGGCAGTCGAAGCCGACCACCACGGCGGCCGGCCGCAGGTGCGCCGCGGCCCGCGCGATGTAGCCGATCAGGCCCCGCAGCGCCCACACCGGCCGGCCGGCGCGGTCCAGCAGCCCGTCCATGGCCGCGGCGTGGTACGCCCGGTGGACCAGGCTGTTGCCGTCCAGGACGAGAAGCAGGGGTGCGGGGGGTGGCACCGGCACAGCTTATGCCGGACCGCCCGCGGTGTTGCCGACTCGAGCCGCAGCTCGATCAGCGCGCGGGTCAGCTCCGGCTGCCGGGTGGTGCGCTCGACGATGTAGCGCAGGTAGTCGATGAACGGCTCCCGGCCCGGCTCGCGGGCGGCCGGCCCGGCGATGACGGCCTCGTCGGGGGCGAACCGCTCCATGATCCGCTCGCCGGAGCGCCGAGCAGCGCATCGCGGGAGCGGACGTAGTCGGACGCCGTGCCGATCCGGCGGCGTCGTGATGCTGCGCTATCGCGCCGGCTGATCCAACAGGGCGATCAGCGCCTCGGCACGGGCGGACTCGTGGTCGGGTCGCAACCGGCCGTGCCGGGAAAGGTCGGCCAGGCCGTGCAGTGCGCTCCACAGGACCTCCGCCCGGGTCTCGTCGCCCATGATGGCCAGCAGCGGGGCGAATCCGGCGCGCAGCGCCTCGGGCGTGGTCGGGCGGGCGAACTCCAGGTCGGTCGGCATCGAGAACATCGCCTCATAGGTGGCCGGCCGCGACCGGGCGAATTCGAGATACGCCGCGGAGATTCCGCTCAGGTCGCCCGCCGCGGTCAGGAGCTCGGCGAGCTCGGCGAAGCCGGCCAGGGCCACCGCGCGGATGATGCCGTCCCTGGAGGAACCGTGACCGTACTCCTCGACGTCCTCGCGATCACCGCCGCGCTGGCCACGGCCGTCATCTTCGGCACCGACACGCTCGGCGCGCTGGTCATGCGCCCGACGTACGCGGCTGTCGACGACGCCACCATGACCCGGGTGGTCGGCCTGTCCCACCGCTACGGCAACGCCCGCATGCCGCTGCCCGGCATCCTCAGCGTGGTGGCCGGCGCCGCGACCGCGCTCACCGCGTACCTCATCGGCCGGCCGGCCGCCGGCGCCGCCGCGGGGTCCGCCCTGGTCCTGCTGCTGGTCTGGCTGGTCCTGTTCAACCGGATCTCGCTGCCGATCAACAAGGTCTTCATCGAGGCGGCCGAGGCCGGCCGGGTGCCGGCCGGGGCACGCGGGCTTCAGCAGCGGTGGGACTCGATCATCAACCTGCGCGCGACCCTCCAGGGAGTCGCGCTGCTCGGCTTCTGCCTCACCCTCGCCCTAGCGGCGGCCTGATACGCCGGGGCCGTACCGGCTGTCCACCGCCGGCCGGCTGCATCAGGCCCGGGACGACCTCACCGCGGCCGAGGAGCACTACGAGCGATCGCGGCGCCTCTTCCACGACCTCGGCCGCCACGCCGACGAGCACACCGTCCCTTGGCCGGCGGCCGCATCCGCTCGGCGGGTCGCCCCGTCGCAGGCTGCCACAGTGGACCGTCGGTGGCTCGGTCGGTGTTCGGATTGTCGTACCCGTCCGGCATCATCTGGCGCACACGGGGACGGGGAGGGTTCATGGCCGAGGTGGTCGTGCGCGACGAGACGATGGCCGGCCGGCTCATCGACGAGTGGGTGCTGCCGGATCTGCCGGTGCGGATGAGCGCCCGCGAGCTGGTGCGCCTGCGGGTGCGCGAGGAGGCGGCCCGGTTCAACGCCGCACCGGCGCGGCCGGATTCGTTCCGCGGGCTGGTGCGGCCGGCAGATCCGGCCCGCCCGCGGCTCGACTGGGAGGCGCAGGCCGACGCCGCGTGCGCCGGGTTCGCGGGCAACGCGTTCGTGATGATCGCCGGTGACCGGCAGATCGAGGATCTGGACGAGGTCATCGACCTGGAGCGCGCGCACGCCGTGGCGTTCATCAGGCTGACGCCGCTGGTCGGTGGCTGATGACCGTTCAGCAGGTCGACGCGGCGCGGGCGCTCGCCGATCAGATCATCGGCGGCGAGCCCGGCCACGTGCTGACCGGCCAGAGCGGCGACGTGCTCCGCCAGGCACTGCTGCTCATCCACGAGTTCGTGGTGGCCGGCGACTCCTCGTCGTTCCATTACTTCGGCCGTGCCCTGGGGATCGTCGAGGTGCTGCACGCGCCCTGGACCAGGGATGATCTGGTCTGGGCGCTGCGCCTGCTGCTGCACGACGACCCGCTGACGACCGTGTCGGACGCCCCGTTCTGGGTGCCGGCGCTGATCGCCGCCGCTCTCGATCCGGCCGAGCTGGACGGTCTTCACGATCAGCTGTCGGCCGCCTTCGCCGCGCTGCACGACAATCACTGGTACGCGTCAGGGGGACTGCGCGAGCTGGCGCGGCTCTACGGCACCGCGCTCAGCCGCTTCAACCACGCGGTGCCGGCCGACCTGTCGATCGCGATGCGCTACGCGCACGGGGACGGCGCGGGTCTGCGGGATCTGCTCGGCGACGACGCGGTCCAGGACGTGTTTCGGTTCGCCGCCGGTCTGGCGAAGCCGGTCCCGGCCAAGGCCTGGTTGCGCGAGGCCGGCGGGCGGCTGGCCGCCGCGCCGGGGGCGCTGGAGGCCGCGGGGCTCCTGCTCGGCGCGTACCGCGGCGGCGCCCAACCGGTCTACGACTACGTCGATGCGCTGCTGCGCGGGCTGGTCTGGCTGCAGTCCAGCGTCGCCGGCGAGGAGAGCACCGCGTTGCTCTGCGAGGTCGCGGCCACGCTGGCCACGCCGGTCCGGCGGGGTGGCGCGCAGGTCGTGGCGCCCAAGGCCGCGCCCGCCGTGGTCGAGGTGCTGGCCCAGCGCCCGGGCGACGCCCCGGTGCGGACGCTGGCCCGGCTGAGCCTGACCGTGTGCAGCAGGACGCTGCTGCCGCGGATCCGCACCGCCCTGGAGCGGATCGGCCGGGAGCGCGGCTGGCCGCCCGGCGAGGCGCTCGAGCTGTCGGTGGGCGACCACGGTCTCGGCCGCGACGGCCGGCGCGCCTGGAGCATCGGCGAGGGCGAGGAGGCCGTCGTGACGATCGAGGCCGGCCGGGCACGGCTGCGGGCGTATCGGGGCGGGGATCCGCTGCGCGCCGTGCCGCCCGCGTGGAAGGACGCGGTGGCACCGGCACGCCGTTTCGTCACCGAGGTGAACCAGTCCCTGATCGTGGAGCGGCGTCGCGTGGAGGGGTTGTTCTCGCAGGATCGGGTCTGGGACTGGCCCACGTGGTCACGGCGATACCTCGACCATCCGATCACCGGCGACACCGCCCGGCGCCTGATCTGGCAGGCCTCCCCGGACGGCGCGACCTGGACGTCGGGGCTGCCCGAGCGGACCGACGCCGGCTGGACCCTGCCGGATCTCGGCTTCCCGCCGGGTGCGGGCCGGCGGGTGCGGCTCTGGCACCCGGCGCTCGTCGGCCCGGCCGAGGTGGCCCGGTGGCGCGACCGCGTCCTCACCGCCGGGCTGCGGCAGCCGGTCAAGCAGGCGTTCCGCGAGGTCTACCGGTTGACTCCGGCGGAGGAGCGGACCCGCACCTATTCCAACCGGTTCGCCGCGCAACTCCTGCACTACCGGCAGACGAACGCGTTGATGCGCGAGCGCGGCTGGTCCACCAACTATCTGGGCCCCTGGAACGACGGCTACCACGGCGAGGCGAAGAAGGAGTTCGGCGGCGGCGAGTGGCAGGCCGTCTTCTTCCACGACTGGGTGGAGACGAACGCGGGGGACCAGGAATATTGCTCGACCGACCAGGTCCGCTTCGGCCGGCGGGACGGCCGAAACTGGGTGGTCACCCCGGTGGCCGAGGTGCCGCCGCTGGTGTTCAGCGAGGCCATGCGCGACGTCGACCTGTTCGTCGGCGTCACGTCGATCGCCACCGACGACGACTGGCAGGACCGGGGCGAGGACCGCTTCCACGACTACCGCCGGCGGGCCGCGTTCGCCGGCCTGACCCCGAGCGGCGAGATGCGCCGCGACGCGCTGGCCCGGCTGCTGCCCCGCATGGTCATCGGACCGCGCTGCGAGCTGCAGGAACGCTTCCTGCGCGTGCAGGGCAGGCTCGGGGCTTACCGCATCCATCTCGGCTCGGGCAACATCCTGATGGAGCCCGACGACGCCTACCTGTGCATCGTCCCCGTCCGCGCCAAGGCCAAGAAGGTCATCCTGCCCTTCGACGACGATCCGGTGCTCTCGGTCATCCTGTCCAAGGCCATCATGCTGGCCGCCGACAACCGGATCACCGACCCCGCGATCACCGCCCAGCTGCACCGGAGCCGCCCCTGAACGGCCCGGCGCCCCGCACGCTCGATCCCGGTCGAGCCGTGGCCGCTCGACGGCCGCCGTGAGCGTGCGCCCGGGTCGCCCGGCGCGGCACCACCTAGGATGTCGCGATGGATCCTGATGCGCGGGCCAGGTCCGCGATCGAGGAACACTGGCTGGCCTCGGAACGCGGAGACGTCGAGGCCGAGCACGCCGTCTACGCCCCCGACGCGATCCTCGACTATCCGCAGTCGGGCGAACGGTTCTGCGGCCGCGCGACGATCTCGGCGCAGCGGGGCGGGCATCCCGCCGACCGGCACTTCACCGTCCTGCGGATCACCGGCGGCGGGAGCCGGTGGGTCAGCGAGTGCCTCATCACCTACGACGGCGTGCCCACCTACTCGGTGAGCATCATGGAGTTCTCGGCCGGGCGGGTGGTGCACGAGACGCAGTACTTCGCCGGCGCCTTCGGATCGCCCGCGTGGCGCGCGGACCTCGCCGAGCCGATGCCCGGCCGGACCATCACCAGGGCCTGACCGCACGGCCATGATGGACGCGCCGCCCTGAGTATGATCCGCTGGCTCAGCGGTCGTCTCCGGGGACAGGACATGATGTGGAACTGCGTGACATCGAGATCTTCCTGGTGCTCGCCGAGGAGCTGCATTTCGGCCGGACCGCGCAGCGGCTGCACGTCACGCAGGCCCGGGTCAGCCAGGCGATCAAGCAGCAGGAACGCCAGTTGAAGGCGGTCGGCGCCGGTCAGGCTGTCATCGCCGGCGTGGCCGAGGCGGCCCGCTTCTATCCGTGGCCCGATCTGCTGTATCTGCCGATCCGCGACGCACCGCCCATCGAGTGGGCGCTCGTCTGGCAGACCTCCACCGAGAGCCGGCTGCAGCGCGCCCTGGCGCAGGCCGTCCTCGACCTGCGTGACGCCTGAGCGGCGGTAGGCTCGCCCGCGTGGATCTGGATGACATCGCCGCCCGGCTCGGGGTGGACGTCGAGGACATCGAACGCGTGCACCGGCTCGCCGGCGACCTGCCGTCGGCTCCGCTGCCGGACCGGGCCGCCGCGCCCGCAATCCTGGACCGGCTCGCGGTGCCGCCGGACGATGCCGCCGAGATCATGGCGGGCTGGCCCGGCCCCGGCTCCGAGCTGTGGACCCCGGAGCTGCGCTGGCTGCTCGACCGCTCGATCGCCCTGGTCCGCGCCGACCTCGGCGGCCACGCCTGGCTGTCGCCCGGCCCGGAGCTGCCGCGCGATCGCGGACCTGCCTGGCGACACCTTTACGTGTACGCGTACCTGGCGCTCGTCGACGTGGTCCGCGGCTACCACCGGGACCATGGCATCGACGACGCCGTGTCCTGGGTGACCCTCGCGGACCTGGGCCGCAATCTCGGGGTCGACCGGCGGATGCGCGGCGAGGGCTGGCCGGTCATGCAGAGCTGGCTGACGCTGCACGCGCGCGGCGGCCTCTACGAGCTGGGCCGGCTGCAGTACCAGCGCGGCGGCACCGGCATCGACCTGCACATCCCCGACTCGGGACCGATGACCCCGGAGCTGGTGGCGGCGTCGCTCGACGAGGCCCGCGCGTTCTTCCCGCGGCATTTTCCCGACGAGCCCTACACGGCGTTCTCCTGCGGCTCGTGGCTGCTCGACCCGCAGCTGCTGGAGTACCTGCCCGAGGACTCCAACATCGTCCGCTTCCAGCAACGGTTCGAGCTGGAGCCGTACGAGGAGCCGGAGGGGCTGGACGCGAACGTCGAGGTGCGGCGTTTCGTGTTCCGCACCCTGACCACACCGCTCGACCAGCTGCCGCGCGGCACCGTGCTCCAGCGTGCCGTCATCGACCACCTGAAGGCCGGCCGTCACTGGCGCTGGCGCCGCGGCAGCTTCCCGATCTCGTGACGTCCTGGTTCTCCAGGCTGCCATGGCGTCACCCACGCCTACATGCCCGACAGTATGCGCGCGCGGGTGACGGACCTACATCCGGGATTTCAGTACGTCGAACTCGCAGCCCGGCGAGGACGGGTCGAAGCCGTGCTCGATGAGCCAGCGGCTTGCCTGCAGGCTCCGCAACGACCACCATCCGCGGATCGCGTCCAGGTCGACGTCCTCGCCGTAGCCGGCGAGGAGGTCGCCGAGGCGCTCCTCGTGCCCGAGCGTCAGGATGGCGAGGTCGAACATGGCGTCGCCCCGGGACGCCTCCGACCAGTCGAGCACGCCGGTGATCTCGTCGCCGTCGGCGAACACGTGGGTGATCTGCAGGTCGCCGTGTGTGAACACCGGCCTCCACGGCCGGAGCGCGGCCTCGGCAACCTCGCGGTTGCGCCTGACCAGCCCGGCCGGGAGCACGCCGTTCGCGATGAGCCACTCGCATTCGCGGTCGAGCTCGGACGCGATCTCGTCGAGGCTCCGGCCGGGCCACGGCGGCAGCGGCGCGTCGTGCAGCCCGCGTACGGCGGCACCCGCCGCGGCCCACGCGGCCGGCGACGCCGTCGACGGCTCGCCGAGGACGCCGAGTGCGGTGCCGGGCAGTACGGCGAGCGCGAGCACCGGCGGCTGGTGCCACAGGACCCTCGCAGTCGGTATCGGCGCGATGGCCATCGCCTCGACCTCGACCCTGGCGCGCGCCTGATCGGCGTCGATCTTCAAGAACACGTCACCGACGCGCAGGGTGGTGCGCGCGGAATGGGCGACGATGACCTCGATCTCTTCCACGCCGGCCAGCCTCGCAGGACGACCCCGGTCCCGCCACGGAGTTAGGCGTGCGGCGGTGCCTGCCGCACGACGAGACCGGGCTGGTCACCGAGGCCGGCGCCCCGGTGCCCGGCGATCACCCGATCCGGCTAGCGGCGAATTCTCCCGAGCAGGCCTCGGCGCCGGCTCACTGCGGGCGATGCCGGTCCGCTGTGGATCAGCGACGCCCACAGGTCCGCGCGATCGGGTGCCTGTGCCCGGAGTTCCAGCGTGACCTGGTGCAGTGCCGCCGCGGCCCGATCGGCCTCCCCGTCAAGATGGGTGTAGAAGGAGCGCGCCGCGGCCGCGGCGATGTCGTCCGCCAGCGGCCACAGTCCCGCCACCACGTGACGGAATCCGGCCAGTTGGAACGCTGACGCGAGACTGATCACCTCGTCGGCGAACCGGGTGCCGCGGTACGCGGTGGAACAGGCGGACAGGTAGGCGAGTTCGGCATGATCGAGGCGAAGCCTGCCGATCTCGGAGATGCTGAGATCGCCATCGTGCAGGCGCAGCCCGCCGCGTGACGGCTCGGTCAGGTCGGCGCCGGCGTGGCAGGCGAAGTGTGCCCAGGTCGCACCGGCCAGTGCGGCTCCTACCCGATCGGTGGTCGCGTCGTCGTCGGTGAGCGGCGCCGAGTCCGGATGGTCGTGCTGCAGGGCCGCCGCCTCGGCGACACATCCAGGAAGGTCGGGCAGGCCCGGCGTGCGTTGCAGGGCGACGGTCAGCTGGCGGCGATCCGCGGTGAACGGACGACTTCTCGCGTACGCGAGGGCGCGCAGGGTCGGCGTGTAGGAGGAGACGACCAGATCCAAGGCGCCCACCTCGCCGGGTATCCCGGCCGCGTGCAACGGGAACAGGCCCAGCCAGCCGATGGGCAACCAGCAGACGTGCGGCATGCCGGCTGGGCTCAGCGTGCCGAGCACTGTGGACACGGCCGACGTCCAGAGCCAGCGGAGGGTTTCGCGGATCACCCGCTGTCGTTTCAGTGGCCCGGTGAGGAGGCTGACGTCCGCGCCGGCGTCCGAGAGTTCGCGTGCGTGGTCCACGACGTCGGCAAGAGTCAGCTTCGGCAGCGGCACCAGCAGCGGCGGGGCCTGGCCGGCGAGGATGATCGCATCGCTGCGCACGACACCCGCGTTGAGCAGCACCACCGTGTCGCCGGTGCGCACGTCGGAGAGCCGGGGCGGCTGGAGGAATCGGCCGAACCCGCGCTTGCGCCGAATCTCGGCCAGCACGGCGTCGTGCTCCGCCCACAGGCGTCTGCGACCTTCGGCTGTGACCGGCGGATCGGGCCGGGGCGGCCCGGCATCGAGCTGTTCGCGCAGGTGCCGGAACCGCCGAGCCAGGTCCGGGTGCGCCCGGGCCAGCTCGGTGAGGTCCGTACGGTTGTCGAGGTCCGCGCCCAGCAGGATGCCGCGGCCGAATTCCGCCACCTCCACCGCGCGGGCCGGCTCGCCCAGCGCGCAGTGAGCCGCCACCGCGTCGGACACCACGCCGGTGTGCTCGCCCAGGCCATGTTCCTGGTCGCTGCGGACTCCCTCGCGCGGCGCGGTGGCCGGCAGAACGGCGACCGCGGCGTCGAGCAGTTCGGCCGCGACGGTGGCGTCCTGCAGCAGTCCGAACAGGATTCCGGCGGCGTGACCGGCGGCGACGCGATCGGTCGGCGACGAAACCACGGCCTCCCGAACGTGGCGAGCCAGCCCTTGGACAGAGGGCGGAAGCGGACCGGCGTCGTCGCGGGTCAGCAGGTGCGAGTAGGCGGTGGCGAGATGTCCGAGGAACCGCGCGCGATCGGGATCGTCAGGCGCGGTGGCCGCGACCGACCGCTCCGCGGCATCGACGGCCCGCTCGAGGTCGGCGAGGTCGTCGGTTCTCCGGAACCGTCCGAAATAGGCGAGCCCGAGATCGGACCAGACCGGTCCCCGGTCGCGGTCTTCCGCCGGCATGACGGCGACCGCCTGCTCGCCGAGACCGATCGCCGTGTCGAGATGCGCCATCGCGCCGCCGTGCCCGAAGCGCTGCAGGTAGGTCAGGCCGGCCGTGGACAGGATGCCGAACCGCTCCGGGTGGTCTTCCGGGAAGGAGGCCGTCGCCGAGTCGGCGGCTGCCACGGCCCGGTCGAGGTCCGCCACCGAGCCGGTGCGGACGTAGCGTTCCTGCAGCATGACGCCGAGATTGGACAGCACTCCCGGTTCGGCCGTCCCGCCGCCGGCGATCCGGATGGCCATCGAGCGCTCCAGCAGATCGATGGCCCGATCGAGGTCGGCGGCCACCCCGGTCCTGCGGAAGCGGTACCGGAGCGCGATCCCCAGCACAACCATCGGTTTCTCCAGGGAGGGGTGGTCCGGTGCGGCCGCCGCGACGACCTGCTCGCCGAGGGATATCGCCCGGTCGAGATCGGCGGCTGAGCCGCCGGCACGGTAACGGTCCACATGGACGTCCGCGAGATTGGAGAGGAACAGCGACCGGTCCGGACCGGCGGGCGGCGCGCAGGCGACGGCCGCCTCGGTCAGATCGGTCGCACGCCGCAGGTCGGCAGGCGCGCCGGTCGCCCGATGACGCTTCAGGTATCCGAGCCCGCAGGCGGACAACATCACCGCCCGATTCGGACTGCCTTGCGGCGTGTGGAGCAGTGCCTGCTCCGCCAGGTCGACGGCGCGGTCGAGGTCGGTGGCGGCTCCCAGGCGGCCATGCCGGCTCAGATACGCGCCGCCGAGGTTGGTCAGCCAGCGCGGCTGGTCCAGGTTGTCCGGAGGGGCGCCGGCGATCGCCTCCTCGCCCGCGTCGATCGCCCGGCCCAGGTCGTCGAGCGATGCGGTCAGGGCGAAGCGGCGGCTCAGGACGGCACAGAGGTTGCCCAGCTGCCCCGATCGTTCGTACCCGATATCCGGGTGAAGCGTCACCGACCGCTCGACGAGCTCGATCGCCCGATCCAGATCGGCGGGGTTGCCGTCGCGGTCGTGGCGCTCGAGGTAGCAGTTGCCCAGATTCCCGAGGACCGCGTTCAGGTCCGGGTGGGTGTCCGCGAGGCCGACCGCCTCGTTGCCGACCGCAATGGCCCGGTCGAGGTCGGCCGGATCGCCGGTACGCGCGTACCGTTCCCGCAGCGTGTTGCCGAAGTTGGTCAGGTTGGCGACCCGGCGCGGGTCACCGGGCCGGGTCAGCGCGAGAGCACGTTCGTGGTATCCCACCGAAAGGTCCAGTTCGCCCGGCGGGCCGCCGCGTTCATACCGCACCAGGTGCGCTACGGCCAGCGATGCGAGGAAGACGGTGGCGTCGTGGTGGCGCGTGGCCTGGGTGAGCAGGTGGACGCAGGCCGTCAGCAGATCGCCGTCGGGGGATCCGAGGGCGGCGGAGAGCAACGCCATGCCCATGTCTCCCGCGGACCGCGCGTCGGCGGTGGGCCCGACGGTGGGCCGCAGTGGCTCGGGTACGGCGGCCTCGTGATCCGCCGCCGGGATGAGCGCCACGATCGCGTGGGCGAGTTCGGCGGTCGACTCCGGACCGGGTGGAAGCGCACTGTGCCGGTAGAGGTAGAACCAGCCGAGGGCCTGGGCCGCGGCGACCCTGCCCGGCGGGGCGGCCTCGGCGGCGGCGGCGCCCAGCGCGACCGCCTCGGCCAGGGCCGCACCCGCGAAAACGCCGTCCGCATTCCCCGTCAGCTCGAGCGTCCTGAGCCGGCGCCGCATCGACGCCAACAGTGCATCGAATGCCATCGTTCGATGCTATCCGTGACAGGATCCCTGCGAAACGAGAGGAAGTGGCGATGGAGTCGTCGGAGCGACTGGCCCTCACCGCGTTCTGCGAGGAACTGCCGGACCTCCGTGCGGAGTGTGCACGACAGGGCGCCGACCAACGCCGGCAGCTGGCCCGGATCGAGGGCGAAGCGCAGGCCCGGCGTCCGATCCTCATGCTGCTCGCCGACCTCCTGGACGCCGAACCGGAGCACGCGGTGCGGGCACTGGCCGCCGGGCTGCCGGGTGCGGGACCGGGACGGGCGGACGAGGAGAATTTCGTCTGCCCGGACGGCGCCTGCGCGCGGGTGGCCCACACGGATCCCGCCGGACCGGTACCGCGATGTGGCGTGATCGGCCGCCCCATGGTCCGGCCGTGAACAATTTCTTCCAGGAACTGGCCAAGAAGCTGGCCGAACGGTGGATCACCCTGCTGCTCCTGCCGGGACTGCTGCTCGCCGCCGCGACCTGGGCGGGTGCCTACCTGGGGCAATCCCTGGACGTGCCCCGGCTCACCGGGGCGGCGGCAGAGCTGGGCAGGACGCTCGCGTTACGGCCCGGCGGTGTTCAGGCACTCCTGGTCGTCGTCCTGCTGCTGGTCAGCACCGGCGCGGGCCTTGCAGTGCAGGCCCTGGCCCCGGCAACGCGCCTGCTGTGGCTCGGCCGATGGCCGGTCCTGTGCCGGCGGCGCACCGCACGTCGCCGGGCCCGCTGGCACCATCAGGTTGATCGGCGACGTCACCTGACCCGCGATCATCCCGTCGGTGCCCGCACCCGGGAGCAGCAGCGCCTGATCGATGACGCCGCCGGCAAAGCGAACCGCATCGCCCTGGCCGAGCCCGGCCGGCCCACCTGGATGGGAGATCGGATCCACGCCGTCGAGCAGATCGCCCTCAACCGGTACGGCCTCGATCTCCCGTTCGCCTGGCCGCGGCTGTGGCTCGTCCTTCCCGACCCGGTCCGGGCCGAGCTCAACGCGGCGCACTCCACGTTCGCGGCGGCCGTCATCACCGGCACCTGGGCCTGGCCGTACCTCCTGCTCGGGCTTGTCTGCTGGCCGGCGGCGCTGGCCGGTGCCGTCGTCGGCACGGTCGGATGGGCGCGGGCCCGCAAGGCCGTCGCCGACATGACCGCCCTGTCGGAGGCCACATTGGACCTTCACGGCCGGACCCTGGCGGTGGCGCTCGGCGTGGGCGATCCGGCGGCGACCGGACCGATCTCCCTTGCCGAGGGCGAGACAATCAACGCCGTGGTCCGCAAGGGCCGGTAATGCGGCGCAGGTGGAATGCGCCTGCCGCGGCGTGATCCGCACGGCCGGGAATGATGCCGGGGTTCGAACGCCGGCCGGCCCGGATTGCGGACGCTGATCGCGCGCTCGGCGCTCAGCCACCGATTCCGGCACAGGAACGTGCGGGCAAGGATTGCCCGGGGAGCCGGAAGACGATAGACATCTATCGACTGACGCCACTTGATGGGGAGCGTGACGATGGAGTCCGGCCGTCTCGTCGATTTTGAGCACGCCGAGGTAATTTCACCGATGATCTATCCGCCCCGTCCCAGGCTGGTCGTCAGCGGCCCGCTTCCCACGCCGGGCACCAAGGTCACCCTCGTCCCGCTGAGGTATGTCAGCCGGCCGCAGTACTACGGCATTCAGGTCGTCGGGACGCTCGAGGACATCGGACCGCATCCGATGCCGGTCGCCCAGCCCGAGCGCTACACCGTCGAGCTGGATCTCGTCGGCATCATCGGCGCCGAGGGGGTCGAGGTGATCGGCGCCTCGCACACGGAACGCCTGCCGGTGCCCTCGGCCGCCCCCGAGCCCGTACCCACTCAGCAAGGCGGTTGACCCTCGTCGCCACGAACGTGGACAGCTTCGATCCTCGGCCACCCATTCTGGAATCAGCGATCACCGTCGTGCGGCAGCCTCGCCGGCCCAAACAAGATCAATTACGATATTCACCCCAACCACTTGCATGTTTCGCTTGACGGGCGATGGCGGTCAATCCATACTCCTCCCTTGTGCCACGACTCGAAATCATGGTGAATGGGTCAGATCTAGTCGACGACGATCTTGCATTCGCTGCGCGGGCGTTGCGGTCTGAGCTTCTCAACCTCGATGTCGACGACGTGAATTTCCCGGACGGCGGTGCGCCCGAGCCCGGTGCGAAGTCCGCCGCACTGGCCGCGGCCGGGCTCATGCTGGTGTCCACCGCGCCGGCCGTGATCCCGGCGGTGATCGACGTGGCGCTGGGCTGGCTCAAGCGCCAGCCGCTCGACGTGCACCTCGAGATCGACGGGCAGGTCCTGACGGCACGGGTCACCCGAGAACAACGTGATGCCCTGGTGGCGGCGTATCTCCAGCGCGCCACCCGGGACGCGAGCAAGGCGTGACCACACCCGCCGGTGCGGAGCCGCGATCGCGGCGACGCGCGCTGCTGCTCGCCTGCGGCAGGTTCGACGACGACACGCTTCCTGCGCTGCGCTCGCCCGCCCGGGACGCGAAGGCCCTACGGCGACTGCTCGAACAGATCGGGTACGACGCGAAGGCGCTGACCGACTGCACTGCGCAAGAGGCCCGGCATGCGGTGGCCGAGTTCTTCGAGTCGGCCACCCGGCACGACGTCAACCTGATCTACTTCTCCTGCCACGGGCTGCAGGACGCCGAAATGAACCTGCATTTCGCGTTTCGGGACAGCGAGTATCGGCGGCCGGACGTCACCGGAGTAGGCGCCGAGTTCGTACGGATCCAGATTGCCCGCAGCCGAGCCAGATCGACGGTCGTGATCGTTGACTGCTGCTTCAGCGGGGCGTTCCTGCGCGCCATGCGGCCGAAGGTGAGCCGCGACGCCGGGGTGAACGCGCTGGTGCGTGACCTGCCCGAAGGCACCGGGGTGGCGGTGCTGACCTCATCCGGCGCGACCGAGGTGAGCCTCGAGGATCCGAACGACCAGCGGGCCGCGAAGTCGCGCGGGTCGTATTTCACCGAGGCGATCCTGACCGGCATAGAGACCGGGGCCGCGGACACCGACCGGGACGGCCGGATCACCGTGGACGAATTGTTCAGCTACGCCTCGGACCGCGTCGCCGATGGACCATCCCATCAGAAGCCGCGCAAATACGTCGAGGCGGTCGGCGATCTCGTGATCGCCGCCGTCCGGGTGCACAAACCCGAGCCCAGGCCTCCCGTCCCGCCTCCGGCCATGTCCGACACGACCGTTCACGCCCACGACCAGATCCCGCCGTGGCCGCCCCTGCCGGCACCGGTCAGCACCTCGTCGTCCGGTCCGGCGAGCGGCACCTGGCCGGTGCCCTCGCGGGCGAGGCAATCCACGACGCTGCACCGGGCGGCAGCCGCGGTGCCCGGACCGGGCGAGTACAGACGCCCTTACCGTCGTCGCCGACCCCTGCGGACCCTCGGGCTCGGGGCCGCCCTGGCGGTGGCTTTCACGGGCGGCGGCCTGGGTGTCTGGATGAAGTGGTCGTCCGCGGCGCATGCCGTCCCGGTGCCGGTCCCGCCTATCGTCGGGCTGACCCGCGCCGATGCGGAGACCACGATCCGGTCCGCCCGGCTGATCCCGGTCGCGGTTC
Organism: Actinoplanes sp. NPDC026623; assembly: GCF_040638275.1. Lineage (NCBI taxonomy): Bacteria > Bacillati > Actinomycetota > Actinomycetes > Micromonosporales > Micromonosporaceae > Actinoplanes > Actinoplanes sp. NPDC026623. The sequence continues at coordinate 17,275 of NZ_JBEZXZ010000097.1, forward strand.
CCGCATCGACTGCCGCAGCGACCTGTGCGGCCGGATCGGTGACCGGCCAGGCACCGGCTCCGCCGAGCATCGCTGTGCAAGGCTCGACCGTGACGTACCAGCTCTGCGCCCCCGCGAACCTCGGCACCCCGGCCGCGAGCCTCACGCCGAAGCCCGACGTGACATCGACGGTGCCGGCGGCACCGTCGAAAACATCCGCGGCCAGACCGACCTCGCACTCGCCGTCACCGAAGCCGTTGCCACCGAAGGTGCCGTGCGTGGTCAACTACACCGGGGACACCGCGAGCGCCGTCCTCGGAGAGGCCGGATACAAGGTCAAAACGGCCACCGGTACGGCCGACGGGACCCCGGGCACGGTGACGTCGCAGAGCCCGGGTTGTGGCGTGCGTGTTACCAGGGGCGACACGGTCCACATTCTTGTCCGGGCCGAGCCGTCGCCGTCGCCGTCCGCCGCCGGCAACGGCGGCTGACTCCGCACGAAGGACGCCACATCCGGTACCGGTCTGCATCCCGCGGCTTGCGCACCGCCGTCCCCGAGTGCGGGTGATCGTGCAGATTAATGCAATATTGCAGAACGCTGCAAGATTGTCTACGGTTGATGCATGAGTCAACCGGGACTGCGTGAGCGAAAGAAGCAAGCCACCCGCGACGCCCTGCGGCAGGCCGCCCTGCGACTGGCCGCAGTGCGCGGCTGGGACCAGGTGCGCGTGGAGGACATCGCCGCCGAGGCCGGCGTCTCCGTCCGCACGTTCAGCAACTACTTCGCCACCAAGGAGGAAGCGCTGCTGGCCACCGGTCACCAGCGGGCCGAGCGGATCATCGAGGCGCTGGCCGCCCGGCCGGCCGGCGAGCCGCTGTGGGCGGCGCTGACCGGTGCGATCGTGGACGGTTTCACCGTGGACGAGAGCGACATGCGCCAGGTGGTGCGGCTGCAGAGCGCCCCGCTGCTCACCGACGAGCACCTCAAGACGTACGCGGTGATCGAACGCGGCGTCGCCGCGGCCGTCGCGTCCCGGATCGGCGCCGACGCCGACCGCGACCTGTATCCCCGGTTGGTCGCGGGCGCAGTGCTGAGCGCGATCCGGGTGACGATGGAGCATTGGCGGCAGGCCGGGGCGGCCCAGCCCCTGCCGGCCGCGTTGCGCGACTCTCTCGACCAGGTTGCCGCCGGCCTGCCCATCCCGGCGGAGCTGCGCTCGTGAGCCCGGTCGACGTGGTGATCGTCGGTGGCGGCCCCACCGGCCTGCTGCTCGCCGGCGAGTTGCGGCTCGGCGGCGTCGAGGTGATCGTGCTGGAACGGCTGGCTGCCCCGACCGGGCTCTCCAAGGCGCCGGGCGTGGCCGGTCGCGGCGCGCAGACCCTGAACTACCGCGGCCTGCTCGACCGTTTCGACGGCGCCGCCCTGGGCTGGGCCAAGTTCACCCACTTCGGCGGCCTCCCGCTGGACCTCACCCGGCTGCTGGAGTCGGTGTCGCCCGAGCACCTCCCGCCCAGCCTGATGGCGCCGCAGGCCCAGGTCGAGCGCGTGCTGCAGGAGTGGGCCGTCGAGCTCGGCGCGCAGCTGCGCCGCGGGCATCAGGTGGCCGGCCTGACCCAGACCGACGAGCTGGTCACCCTCCAGGTCGACGGCCCCGACTGCGGCTACCGGCTCGACAGCCGCTACGTGGTCGGCTGTGACGGCGCCCGCAGCCTGGTCCGCCGGGCGGCCGGCATCGGCTTCACCGGCACCGAGGCCACCCAGATCTCCCGCTTCGGCGACGTCACGCTGACCGACCCGGACGCGGTGCCGCCCGGCATGCGGCGCACCCCGACCGGCCTGTTCACCGCGTTTCCGCTCGGCAACGGGGTGCACCGGGTGGTCGTCTCCGAATGGCGGACCGACGGGGACCGGGACGCCCCGGTGGCCCTCGACGACCTGCGCGGGGCCGCCCGCCGGGTGCTCGGTGCCGAGGTGGGGATGAGCGCGCCCCGCTGGTTGTCCCGGTTCACCGACGCGGCCCGCCAGGCCGACCGGTACCGTGCCGGGCGGGTCCTGCTGGCCGGGGACGCGGCGCACATCCAGCTGCCCGCCGGCGGCCCGGGCATGACGACCGGCCTCCAGGACGCCGCCAACCTCGGTTGGAAGCTGGCCGCACAGGTGCGCGGCGACGCGCCGGCCGGGTTGCTGGACACCTACCACAGTGAACGGCATCCGGTCGCCGAGCGGATGCTCACCTTCGTCCGCGCCCAGGGCCTGCTGCTCTCGCCCGGCCCGCAGGTCGACGCCCTGCGCGACGTACTCGCCGAACTGCTCACCGAGCCCACCTCGCTGCGGACCGTCGCCGACCGGCTGACCGGCCTGGACATCCATTACCAGCCCGGCCCCCACCCGCTGATCGGCGGCTGGGCGCCCGACCTGAAACTGGACCGTGGCACGACGCTCGGCGCCCTCCTGCACGCCGGCCGGCCCGTGCTGCTGGACCTGACCCCGGACCGGCGCCTGCTGGACGCCGCCGCGGGCTGGCAGGACCGGGTCGACCTGGTCCCGGCCTCCGCCGACGAGCCGCTGACCGGTCTGCTGGTCCGTCCCGACGGCTACGTCGCCTGGGCGCACGAGAGCGGCGACGACGGCCTCACGCAGGGGCTGACCACCTGGTTCGGCCCGGCCGGGTAGCGAAGGCCCGTCGCCACCTCATTGCGCCGACGGGGGCTCGGCACCCGAGGAAATCCGGGTGCCGAGCCGGTGCGGATTCGGCGAGGTGCTGCTCGCGGTCGCGCTCGCCACGGCTGGGGCACGTCGCCAGATTTCCGGGGCAGCGCCCGCCGTACCCGGCGATTAGCATTGCGTCTCCTTGATCACTGCGCAAAGGAGACCGCATGACCCTGCTCCGCCGTGCCCTCGTGCCGATCGGTGCCGCACTCGTCACGGCAGCCCTCGCCACACCCGCGACGGCTGCGCCGGCCTCAACGCTGTTCGAGGGCGCGCACGTCGGCTTCGACGACCCGAACGCCGCCCGGACCCTGACCGTCGACCTCGACCGCGTCGACGGGGTGGCCCAGCTGGACGTCGAATACTGGTCCCGCTCCTGCACCGAATCCGCCGGTCTGGAGACCTGCGAGACGACCTTCCGGGACGCGGACGACCAGACGCCGTCACGGGTCAGGATGTCGCTGCGGGGCGCCTCGGCCACCGGGGTGGTTACCTACACGCAGACTGTGCGTACGTGCACGTACGGGCCGGTCGACGAAGAGGGCGAACGCCCGGAGTCCTGCACGGACGCCCCGGCGACAACGGGTACGACCAGTGTGAAGATCACCTGGACCGGGACCGGCGAGGTGGAGAAGGAACGCTGGAGCGACGAGGAGGGCGCCCGCTACGTCACGCGGCGGCGGACCGCCTCCGTGGTGGGCACTGCGTTCGGCGAGTCCTTCCCGGTCGAGCAGTCGCTGATCACGTCGCTGTCCCGCACCCGGAAATACGCGGCGGCCTGACCGGCTCTGCCCGGTGTCTCCGCCAGGGGGCACCGGGCTCTGCCGGGTGAGGCCACCCGCGCGACAACTCGGCCGTGCTCACCTGGGTGACTGTCCGGTCATTCCGCGATGCCGGCGCCGGCCGGCTCGCGCGTTGCCGGCGGCATGAGCAGACGTCCAGGGAGCGGCGATAGACCTGTCCTGCCCGTTCAGCGATCATGAACCTCATGGAGGACCAGCAGGCGACGCCGCCGGCCGATGAGGCGAAGGTCATCACGCTCTGCGGCTCGACCAGGTTTGAGGCTGAGTTCGCGGAGGTCAATCAGCGGCTCACGATGGAAGGTTGCGTCGTGATCAGCCTCGGAATGTTCAGCCTCCCCGATCTGCCGGACTACGACTGGACAGTCGACAGCTCGGACCTGAAGGGGCGGCTCGGCCGCGTGCACCTCCAGAAGATTCGCATGGCTGACGAGGTGTACATCGTGGATCCCGGCGGCTACTCAGGTGAGTCGACCCGACGGGAGATTGCCTACGCGAAGTCGCTCGGCAAGCCGGTTCGGTATCTGAGTCGCGAGCGCTTGGCGCGAATGGGAGACGGCCCCCAGGAGTGAGTCGGATCGGGGCGGTCCGCCCATGGGCCGGATCCGGATGCCGGCCGGCCGTGGGGCTCCGGCTTCCACCCTCAGCGATGCTGGCCCGGCCGCGTTGCAGCGCGGTTGACCACCGACGTGGCGGAGATCCGTCGCCCCCTCGCTGAGGGCGCCGCGTTCGGGTCGTGCGATTCGTCGGCTTCGCCGACCTGTGCGGCCATTCCGGTGGCTCTGCTATTGAGCGGGTGTACAAACCCGTCGACGATCAGGCCGCCATCATTCTGACTCCCCGCCGAAGGGCGGAACCCCACGAGCCGCGCACCACACAGGAGCCGCTTCATGAGGCTGACCGGCACGAAGGCCACGCGGGCACGAACCAACCTGGGACAGCGCGGACCGTAAAAGCATCCTACGCTGGACGTATGTTCGAATCGGCGCTTGTCAACCTCTACACGAACGACATCGAGGCGGGGATCCGCTTCTACCGCGACCTGCTCGGCTTCGTGGAGACATTCCGCACTCCCGCCGAGGGCGTTCCTGAACACATCGAGCTGCGGCTCGGCGGCTTCACCGTCGGCCTCGGCACTGTGCAGGCGGCCGAACGGGTCCACGGGGTGCAGGCCGAACCGGGCCGGCCCGCCATGGTCGTCGTGCTCTGGACCGACGACGTCGACGAGGCATTCAAGCAGTTGGTCGCCGCCGGCGTTCCCGCATTGAGCCCCCCACACGACGCCGGCAACGACAACCGGAACGCCCTGCTCCGCGACCCGGACGGCAACCTCGTGGAGATTGTCTCGAAGATCAGGTGACACGGTGGCCGGCACCGAGCATCCCTCGGTGCCGGCATCGTCGACATGGCGTCGCAGGAAACAGAGGGCGCCGGCGCTGGGTCGCGCCTTCGCGCACCGCCACCCGGGGGTCCCCGGATCCGGTCAGCTCGTGCGCCCGTCGCCTCGGGCGGTGGCGATTCGCTCTTGCCGTCCACTACCGACGGCCCGTGGCGTCCACTGCCCGACGGCTCGCTCGGTGCCGCCTTCCTCATCGCCAAGGCAACGGCTACGTGATCACGCTCCATTGTGACTCGGTGGGATCTCTTGACCGCCCGCAGAGATGACGCATAGATTCCTGTAATTACTTCCGGAAGAAGTCCGAAACTTTCGGGCTTCGAAACCTTTCGTTGCAAGGAGTTCCGGTGCGTCGTCTTTGGATTTCCCTTTCTGTCGTCAGTGCCACCGTGCTGCTGGGCGGACAGCTGACGTTCGTCGGCTCGGCCCCGGCGGGCGCCGCGCAGGCCGCCGCGAAACCGTCGCCACCCCCGGCCTACCCCTCCGATTCGCTGCGGGCGCTGGCCGCCCGCGTGGGCCTGCGCGTCGGCACGGCCGTGAACGCGGACCTGCTCGGCACCGACGAGAAATACACGCAGATCACCGCGGAGCAGTTCTCGACGGTGACCCCGGAGAACGTGATGAAATGGGCCGAAGTGGAGCCTGTCCGCGGCACCTACACCTGGGAGAAGGCCGACCACCTGGTCGCCTTCGCGAAGAAGAACAAGCAGCTGGTACGCGGCCACACGCTCGTCTGGCACAACCAGCTGCCCACGTGGCTGTCCTCCGACGGCTACACCACCACCCTGTCGAACGACGAGGTGAAGGCGGTCCTGAAGAAGCACATCTTCGACCAGGTGCGCCACTTCAAGGGCGACATCTGGCAGTGGGACGTGGTCAACGAGGCCTTCGACGACAACGGGCAGCCCCGCCAGACGATTTGGTACAAGGCGTGGGGCGGCACCGGCTACCTCGCCGACGCGTTCCGGTGGGCGCATCAGGCCGACCCCAAGGCCCTGCTCTTCTACAACGACTACAACCTCGAGTTCACCGGGGTGAAGAGCGACGCCGTGTACGCGATGGTGCGCTCGCTGCAGGAGCAGCGCGTGCCGATTCAGGGCGTCGGATTCCAGGGTCACCTCTCCACCCAGTACGGCTACCCCGACCTGACGAACAACCTCGAGCGCTTCGCCGCCCTGGGGCTGAAGGTCGCCCTCACCGAGGTGGACGTCCGCACGCTGACCAAAGCGGACGCCGTCAACGAGCCGGTGAATGCCCTCGCCCCGTACGCCCAGGAGAGCTACTGGTCCCGCACGCTCCAAGCGTGCCTGGCGGTCCGTGCCTGCATCTCGTTCACGCCGTGGGGCTTCGGCGACGCCTACTCGTGGGTGCCCGGCTGGTTCACCGACCCGCAGGAGGGCGCCGCGCTGATCTACGACGAGCAGCTGAACCCGAAGGGGCAGTACGACGTGCTGCAGCAGGATCTGTTGCTTGCCTCGGGTGCCCCGCACCGCTCCAGCTGGGGCGCCGGTCACCACTGAGCACCGCCCGGTTGTCATCGGCTCAGAGCAAGGAGCGGAGAAGTGTCCTCACTGTTCCACCCCCGGCGGGGCGCACGCCGGTTCCTGGCGGCGCTCGTCACCGTTTCGATGAGCACCGCGGCCGCTGCCGCCGGTGCGCAGCCGGCGGCGGCAGCGGCGGCCGCACCGTGGCTGACCGTGTCCGGCGGTTTCGCGTCCTTCGCCGTCCCGGCGGACGAGATTCAGAACGCCATGGGCAACGTTTCCTCCGTCGTCGTCGAGGGGAACTTCGGCCCGTCCTTCAACGTGTCGGAACTCGGTCTCGTACGCTCCGGCACCGCCTGGACGTCGATGATCGGTCCGCTGCCGGCGGGACTGTACTACTACCGCCTCCGGGGTGACGACACCAAGATCGTCAAGGACTCCACGAACCCGACCTCGGTAACCTCGGAGCCGACCTGGAGTACCTTCCTCGTCCCGGGAGACTCCGCCCGATACCTCGCCGACGTGGCACCGGGGCAGGGCGGAAAGATCGAGACCATCACCTATCCGGGCGCTACGGCGCAAGAGCAACGGGCGGCGACGGTGTGGACGCCGCCGGGATACGACGCCCACCGCGGGCGCCCCTATCCGATCCTGTACCTCCTGCCCGGCGAAGGTGGAGGCCACGCCGACTGGAGCGAACTGGGACGCGCCGGGCAGATCCTCGACAATCTCTCGGTGCGGCGCCGCATCGAGCCGATGGTGGTCGTGATGAGCGACGAGGACGACGTCTCGCGCTCGCGGCTCCCGCGGGCGATCGACAGCAGATACCACGTCGCCGGCGATCGCGGGCATCGGGCGATCGCCGGTGCGTCGGCCGGCGGCGTGCGTGCGGTGCGAACCGCGTTGACCCGTTCCGGCGCCTTCGCCTATGTCGGCTCGTTCGGTGGCGTCTTTGCCGATGAGAGCCTTCGTGTGAACGCCAGGGCGGTCAACGCGGGTGCCAGGCTGCTGCGGCTGTACACCGGGAACGTGACCGATCCCGCGTACAACCCCACGTACCGATTGCAGCGCCGGCTCGGCAAGGCACACATCAGGCACGAGTTCGACGGGGTGAACCCGGATGCCGGCCACAACTGGAAGGCGTGGCAGGAGAATCTGGCTGACTTCGCGCCGCGGCTGTTCCGCCCGGCGCCGAACCACCGCCGCAGCCCCGGTCACCTGGTGCCGCGGCACGAGTTCACGCCGCCGGCCCCCGGCACCACACCGACGCCGTGGCTGACCAGGGAGGTCAACGGAGACACCTTCGTCACCGTCGAAACCGGCACCGAGTTCGCCGGCGCGAAGCACGTCACGCTCTGGGGCAACTGGGCGCCCGGCGGAAGCTGGGTCAACGTGCCGTTCACTCGCGCCGGTGACCGCTGGCGGGTAACCGTGGGACCGCTCAAGCCCTGGTTCTACTACTACAAGTACATCGTCGACCTGGCCTCGAAGAAGGACACGTCGAACCCGACGAGCATCACCACCGAACCGACGTGGAGCTCCTTCCTCGTACCCGGGAAGGAGTCGCGTCTGCTCGCGGACGTCCCCGCCGGGAAGGGCGGCAGCGTGAACCGGCTCACGTACCGAAGCACGGTGGCCGGGGAGGAACGCTCGGCGTACGTGTGGACACCGCCCGGCTACGATCCCGCGCGGCCGACGCCGTATCCGGTCTTCTATCTCCAGCACGGCGGTGGCCAGAACTACACCGACTGGCTCGAGATGGGAAGGGCCAAGCAGATCCTCGACAACGAGTTCCGGGACGGCTCGCTCGTGCCGATGGTCGTCGTGATGGGCAACGGCAACGTCCCGGACTTCCCGAAGGAACTGCTGGAGAACATCGTGCCGGCGGCACGTGCCGCCTACCACATCTCCGACGATCCGGCGCAGCAAGCGCTCGCCGGCCTGTCGATGGGCGGGTTCCAGACGTTCGACGTACTCAAAACCCACCCGGGCGAGTTCGCCTACATCGGCACCTTCTCCGCGGGTATCAGCTTCTCCACCACGGCCGACCCGACGGGATACGACCCGACGGCGATCAACAACGGGACGAAGCTGCTGCGCATATACACCGGTAATGTGACCGACTTCGTCTACCCCATCACGCTGGCCTCGATGGCGGCCTTCGACCGGGTCGGCATCAGATACGAGTTCGCCGGGGTCACCCCGGGCCCGCACGGCTGGGACACGTGGCAGAAGGACCTGATCGACTTCGCACCGCGCCTGTTTCGAACCGATGCGAGCTAGCTGAGAGGTACCTCCCTCGCACTGAAGACCCGCGCACGCATCGGCGAGATTCTCTGCGAGGGAGGTACCCGCGGCGAGGTCATGAGCCACTCCGCGCCCCGCTGTCACGTTCCGCTCCCGGAGCCGGCCCGGATCACCGGGCCGGCACGATTCCGGTCCGCGCGGGGGCGGTCCACGACGATCGGCTCGTCGCCGTAACGCTGCCGGAACTCTGCCCGTGCCGCATCGGGGTCGTCGGTGGCGACGAGGCGTTGACGCCGGTGCCGTCGAGGCGGGGAATCACCATCCTGAGGGGAAACCGCCGGGTGGCCCAGTAATGCCAATCGGCCCTCACCCGCTCGGTGAGCTGCTCCAATTCGTCCAGCGAATACGGCGCGTCCCGGAACTCGACGTCGACGTCGTCGATCTGCCCTCGCACGAAGGCATCCAACGCGGCGTCCGGCTTGCGGTAGATGATCAGCCGGTCACCCTTGACATCGAGTCCGGCGTACGAATGGGAATAGAACGATCGCAATTTCGGGTCGACCGCGTCCACCGCCGCACCGACCCGAGCGGAGCCACCGGAGCAACCGCCGAGTGCCATGACGACGAGCACGCAGAGGACTGTCCACTTCATCATCGTCTGATCCCTCCGCGGGTGGGTCCACCGGCTACGACGGGCCGGCGCCCGAAGCGGTTCCTGCTAGCGGAGGCCCCGCGGGCAGGGAACCGCAGGGCACGGCTACCGCGTGTTCAGGCGCACTCCGACGTGACGCCCGAATCGTCGCGGGCTTGTTCCACGATCCGCCAGAACTCGTGGATCTCCATCACGACAGTATGCCGGTCGTCCGACCCGCTCGTGGTCGACGATGTCTGAACGCCTGCCCGACACACCAGAGGCGTCTCGGGTCCAGCAACGGGCTTCCCCTTGCAGGTCGGCTATGCGGTGTGAGGGGGCGGCAATAATGAACTCGTTCGCACGAGATCGTGCCGGTTCGTACTCTTTTGCCGCTGAGCAAGCGCCGACCGCTGAGCCGCTGTTACCGAGCGCGTGCACGCTCGTGCCGATGTGTACGCGCCGGAACTATTTTTCAAGCCGTAGAAATGCTTCGACCGCGGAGACGAATTCGGCCGGCCTCGCCTGGTGAACGTGGTGGCCGGCATCGATGGTGATCAGGTCAGCGTGCGGCATGCGCCGCACCGTCTCGGTGAGTAACTGCTGAGGAAAGGTGCTTGACTCGCCGCCACCGATGATCAAGGTGGGGACTGTCACGGTTTTCATGTTGTCCCACCACGATGGATCAGGATCGGTGAGTTGAGCGCGTATGGCGTTGACAGCGGCGAAGTCGAAGGGCGTCGGTGTGTTCGGCGGATCGAGCGGCGGACGATTCACAGTGCCCGGCGCAGGCGCGGTCACATCCTCCAAGATGAGGTGAGTCAACAATTCAGGCGCGGTCTGAGCTAGAAGAATCGCCACGGCGCCGCCCATGGAATGGCCGACGAGAATGCAACGCTCGACGCCCATCATTGCAAGGAACTCGGCGACGTCAGCGCGCATCAATTCGAACGAGTAGCGGCCCGGTCGCGAACTTCGTCCGTGCCCGCGCAGATCGAGCGCATAAACGTGGAAGTCGGCGGCGAAATCCGCCAGCACGTCGCCCCAATCGCTGCTGTCGTCCCCAAGACCGTGCAGCAGCACCATCGCCGGCGCCGATGTGTCACCGGCTTCCAGGTATGCAAGGGTGACTTCTGTCATTTCCACGGTTCCTGGCGAGCTGCCGGATGCCTGGATCACGCGGCCATCATACGGGTGCCGCTACCGTGCTGCTTTCCCGCGCACTCATCGGCCGCGACGAGCGCGCGGCGGGTGGGTGCGTCTCGTGTGGCCGCCGTCGACCGGACACGGACCCGATTGGATCGTGAACACAACCCACCATGGCGCACGAACGAACCACAGGCCGGGTCTCCAACTCGGCGCACAGCCGACTTCGTAAGCCGCACGGCATCGGTGGCGTCAGCCCCGTCGCGTATGTCGGCGGCCCGGTGCCAGGGCGGGGCTGTCAGCAGGTCTTCGGCGGACTATCGTGCGCTCATGAGCGGAGATTTGGTGCCGGAGCAGCCGGCGATCCGGCTGTCCGACGCCGATCGCGAGGCCGTCGCCCAGCGGCTGCACCGAGCTGTCGGCGAGGGCCGGCTGACACTGGACGAGTTCGAGGAACGGGTGGCCAGGGTGCACGCCGCACGCACCGTCGCCGAGGTCGAGCCGTACGTGGCCGATCTGCCCGGCGGCCCGGTGTCGCCACCCGCACTGGAGCACACCGAGCTGCGCACCACAGCGTCCTCGCTGAAGCGGCGGGGCCGCTGGGTCGTGCCGCGGCGGCTGAGCGTCACGGCCAGGGCCGGCTCGGTAAAACTCGATTTCACCGAGGCCGTCCTGCCGCACCACATCGTCGAGATCGACCTGAACGTAACCGCTGGCTCCACCGTCCTGGTGCTCCCGCCGGGCGCGACCGCCGACGTCGACAGCGTCGAGATGATCGCCGGTAGCGCCAAGGCCAAGGTGCCCCCGAGTTCGCCTGTCGGCAGCGGCCACCATTTCGTGGTGAGCGGCTCTCAGCGGGCCGGCAGCCTGGTCGTCCGCTACCAGCGCCGTTTCTGGCGCTGGCGGTGGTAAAGCCCTGAGCCTCCGGCAGACCCACGAGGCGCCCAGGGGGTGTCCTGCCGGGTAACAGCCTGCACTGATTGCCGCGAAGAGCTCGTTACTCAGCGTCAGATCGTCCGAGGTCAGCCGGCTTACGGATCTGCCGACGTGCGTGCACCCGATCACGGCAGGAATTCTCGCGGTTGATCTTCCAGCTTGATGCGTGATCGGTAGGTCTCGTAGGCGGGCTTGGGGAGGTAGTCACCGGTGCAGAGGCCGAAGGTGCCGAGCGGGGAGTCGGAGGTGGAGTCGGCGTCGGAGAGGGCGAAGAGCTCGAATTGCGCCGCGCCGGCGGCGGCGGACGCGTCGACCAGCGCGGTCAGGGACGAGACCTGGCCGGCGGGTGTGCGGTGCGCGCCGCTGGGGCTGCCGGCCTCGGCGATGTGGATCGGGAGGCCGGGTGGAAAGTGTGCCTCGGTGAGGCGACCGCGGAGGTGGTTCACGGCGTGCAGAGTGGCGCCGTGGACGTCGTCGTGGGGCGAGAAGCCGTCCGGGTAGAGGCCGAGTCCCACGTAGTCGACCTGGGCGGCGAACGCCGCGTACGGAACTGACGTGAGTTCTTTCCAGAACTGGTCGTCCCCGCCGAGCCATTCGGCGGGTTCGGCGAGTGAGAATCCGACCTGGACGCTGTCGCGGGCGCGGGTGCGCGCGTAGGGCAGGCCTTGGGTGAGGGCGGCGATCACGCCGGGTGAGCTGCCGTCGATGTGGGGGATGGGAAAGTTCGCCTCAAGGGTGATCTGCAGGTAGTTGACGAGGTGGCCGTTGCGGTCGAGGGTGCGGTCGATGAAGTCGAGCCAGCCGTCGAGGTCGGCGACCGGTGGCAGGTAGCTCAGCACGAGGTCCAGCTCGCGGCCGCCGGTGACGTACCAGTCGTCGGGCATGGTCAGGTGGTCGAGGTCGCCGGAGGCGTCGATTTCCTGTTCCAGGACGGTATCGCCGCCGCACCAGTGGACGTATTCGCGGATCACGAAGGGGCGCCCGCCGGACAGTTCGTCGACGAGCGGGCCGATACGAAGTGGATCGGCAGGCCCGGCGCAGGTGGCATCGGCGCGACTGCCGACGTAGATACCGAACTTCATACGAGTACCTCCAGGTCGCCGCCGGCGATCCGGTCGGCGGTCTCGGTCAACCAGGTGATCTCGGTGGCCAGCACACGCAGCCAGTAGTGGATTTCGATCATTTGGATTTCGGGGAGGCCGGGTGGGATCACCGGTGTTTCGCGTCGCAGGCGCTCGGCGCGAGCGCGTAGCACGGCGATCGCCTCGGCGGTGGGCAGGATTCCCAGGTACGCCACGGCGGTAAGGAAGTCGGCCGAGGCGGGCGTGGTCTCGGCCAGCCCTTCACGGACGCGTGTACGGAACAGTTCGATCCCGGCGTCAGTGGGCTGGTAGGTAGTTCTCGTGGGGCGGTTGGCGACGCTTTCCGGGGTACCGGAACGGAGCCGACCGCCATCGGCCAGCGACTTCAGGAGCGTGACCACGCTGCTGCGCCGAACCTTGAGGTGCGGGTAGCGGGTTTCCAGACGTGCGGTGACCTCGTAGGCGTGGGCGGGTTGCTCGACAAGCAAGCCGAGGATCGGGAGCACGAGGCTGTTGCGGGTGGCATCCAACGGCATGCCATCCACGGTATAGTCGTATACGACTATTGGCTAGTCTCCTGCGCTCCCGTCGGCGACAGGGGCGCTTGAAATCAGCCGAACGCCGGGATCTGCCGCCGACCGTGCGTGCCGACGCCCGGCCCCCGTTCACACTCCGTGCGGGCCACTCGGGTGCCCCGGTGCACGCTGATGGCCGAGTCGAGTGCTTTCGAGTAGCACACCCCCCGTGGCGCGCCATCGTCCATACACTCCGAGAACAGCGACGTCCTGCGAAGATCCTGATGTGGCATCAGCCTGGCAAACGCTTCCGGAGATCAGCAGTGCGCTCGAACGTTACGAGTCGAACCTCGGCTGGCAGAGACCGAAACTGCACGGCATCGGCTTCGCCGAAGGCACCAATGAGATCAGGTTCGAGCGGGTCAACCAGGCCGAGGACCTGTTGGCCGCCGCGGTGCTCGCCACGGTCACAGGCTGGCACGGGAGCACCGGCTCGGTCCGGCTCGGCAAGAGCAAACTCGCAAAGGCCGTCGGACGCCTTGCGCCCGCCGAGGCCTGCCAGGAGATCGACCAACCGAACCTACAGATCTGGCGCGCGATGCACGGCTGGTCCTGGGAGGGTAAGTACGTCCGCGGAGGCAACCTGGTCGCCGTGTTCGACGCCGACCCATCAGGCACCGCGGCCTTGCGCGACAGCCTGCGAGACCGGCATCGCGAGTGGCTGCCGCACCACCCCAGTGGGCACTGACAGCTACGAGAGGTGAAATCGACCCGTCGCCGCACGCACTGTCGTGCCGAGTTGAGTGCAATCGATCATGGCCTTAAAGAGGCGCAGAACCGCTTCGAGCTATCAAAGGGGTTCCTTATCCGCTCGGCCAACGAGACGTACAAATGCGAGAGCTTACGCGCAGTGGCGTGATGCAGTCGGCAACTTTGCCGGCGGGCTAAAGCTCGGTTCGTCGGTCGGAGCGTTCGTCGTGGACCGGGGTCCCGCTGTGCAACACACCGGCGAGCGCTCGGCCACGCCAGGCGGATGTGGAGTCGTACAGGTCTGCGGTCGTGTCCACGGTCGAAATTAGGATGCCGGTACGGTTGCGCGCCAGACGCCCTACGGTGATCCCGTCGGCTCTGACAACGAACGTTGCCCAACAGCTCTCCCGGGCCGAGGAATTTGGACAGCTAATCCACATATGGTTGGCGGCCGCTGCAGCCGTCATGGTAGCGGGCATAGTGATGCCTGGGTACGTGCCACCCGGGTTTAAGGCCTGTACCTCTAGGCCGACTTGCGCGCGCATCATGGCGACGTCCTCCGCCGAGGCGTGCGCCGCATGATACGAGTGGAATATCAACTGGGCGTCTCGCCTCTTGTACTCGCGGTATAGCTCGGGGTAGCGGTAATCATGGCAGATTGCGGTCCCGCATCGTACGCCGTTGATCTCGAAAACCGTCAGGTGGTTTCCTGGACTGTAGTGCGCCAGGTCACCGGTCCGTTCTGTGATGTCCCCGGCGCAGAACAGCTTGTCGTACCGGTCGACCAACGCACCGGCCGAGTCGATGATGTACAAGCTGTTGTGCGGCTTGTTGCCGCCGGTCAGGCGGTGCGTCGAGCCGATGACGACCCACACGCCCGTCTTCGCTGCCCAGCGCATGACCTGGCGCATTGAATGGTCAAGCTGACTCCAATTCAACGCTGCAAGATCGGGAAAGTCAGACCCGGCGTAACCAGAGAGGGCGCATTCAGGAAAGTGGACGACGTCTGCCCCCTTTGATGCCGCCTCCCGCAATTGCTGCAATACAAACCATAGGTTCCGGGTTACGTCGGCGTCTACCGGAAACTGGCACGTGGCAACAGTGAGTTTGCCGGCGTTACTGCCCACCCCGGGCACCTCCTCTATTAGTCAAGTACGTCTGCGCGAGTCCAGCTCCGCATCTTTCTCTGCTGCCATTCAGCAACTTAGCAAATCTCCGGCAGCCCCGCACCGGGCTTTTACCGGGCTCGGCTGTGTGGGATTGCCGGACTATACAGAACACCGACGTAGTGCACGGATCTGCCGCCGATCGTGCGCGTCGGCTGAAACCTCGCAATCACTTGCCGTGTTCTCGGCTCGGCCGTCTCGATCCGCCGTAAAGGTGGACGCGGTGGTCGGCATGATGGTCGGAGTCGCGTGAGACG
>NZ_JBEZXZ010000098.1:0-3881 GCF_040638275.1 Actinoplanes sp. NPDC026623
TGCTGCCCGCCGCGATCGGCCCGGCCCGCGGCGTGCGTGCCCGCGGGCGCCGGCTGCCCCGGCTGCTCGACCCCGATGCGGCCGGACGGCCGCGCCCCAGGGCCCCGGCGGCGTACCCGGCGGTTTGATCCCCAGGCCTCGGCGCGCCACCGCGCGGAACCGATGCCGGGATTTCCACCGCCTCCGCGTCCATCCTTCAGCTCGGACCGCAGGGGTACGCCCATGTCCATTTCCGCCGCGCTGGACGCCGTCGTCGGTGTCGCGCATTCCGCCCTCGAGGGCCTTTCCGGCCTCCTAGTCCCGATCGCCGGCGGGTTCGCCCCGGCGCTCGCCATCGTCGCGTTCACCGTCGCAGTGCGGCTGTCGATCAGCCCGCTCAGCTGGCTGCAGGCCCGCTCGGCCCGGCGCGGCGCCGCGCTGGCGCCACAGCTCGCCGAGCTCGGCACGAAGCACCGCGACGACCCGGTGGCGCTCGCCGCCGCGTCGCTGGCGCTGCGGCGGGCGAACGGGGCCGGCCCGTCCGCCGCGCTGCTGCCGGCGTTGGTGCAGGCCCCGTTCTTCATGCTGATGTTCCAGCTGGTTCGGCCCGGGCCGGGCGAGCCGGCCGGGGTGCTCGGTGGGCACCTCGCGGGGGTGCCGCTGACCGCGCACCTGGGCGCCGGGTTGCCGGTCTTCGCCGTGCTGCTGGTGCTCGCGCTCGGGCTCGCCTGGTGGTCGTCGCGCCGGATGCGGCAGACCGCGGCGGCGTCCGGGCCGGCACCCGCCGCGCTCGGTGAGGATGCCGCGGCGGCCTTCGCGAACTCCGTCGGCAGGTTCATGACCCTGCTGCCGTTCCTGACCGTGGCGGTGGTGGCGTGGCTGCCGCTGGCGGGCGCGCTCTACCTGGTCACCTCCACCGCCTGGACCGCGCTCGAGCAGCTCGTCCTGCGCCGCCCGCCGGCGCCCGTCAGTCGATGATCGTTCAACCGGATCATCGACACCGGCGGCTGGAGCCGGGCAATGCGTCCAACGTGTCCGGACGGCACGCGATTTTCCGCGCCCTCTCCAGCGGCCGGCCGGCCGGCTTCGTGAACGTGAACTGGATCCAGTTCCGCAGGTAGCGGCTTTCTTCAATATGTAGTCATAAGGGCCGGAGGCGCGACCTGCGCCTTCGGCCCGCGACCTTAAAGAACTTTAAGGACGCCGAGGTCTGGACTTCCATTGTTAACAGTCCTAATAATTGACGAACCTAACTGTTCGACGTGGAAGGCCCACCCCCATGCGCCGATCCCTTGTCCTGGCCGTGTCCGCCGCGCTGGCGGCCGGCGGGTCCGCCGTCTACCTGGCCTCGTCCGCGAGCGCCGCCGTCGCCTGCGTGCCGGCCTGGAACTCCACTGCTGTCTACGTCAAGGACAACCAGGCCTCGCAGAGCGGCCACAACTACACCGCGAAGTGGTGGACGCAGAACGAGAGCCCGGCCACCCACAGCGGCCAGTGGGACGTCTGGATCGACAAAGGCGCCTGCGGCGGTACCAACCCGCCCACCACGCCGCCGACCACATCCCCGACGACCCCGCCGACCACACCCCCCACCACCGCGCCCACGACGCCCCCGACGACCCCGCCCACGACCGTTCCGCCGGGTAACGGGACGCTGCCGGCGCACTTCATCACCGGGTACTGGCAGAACTTCGACAACCCGGCCAACGAGCTCAAGCTCGCCGCCGTGCCCGCGAACTACGACCTGATCGCGGTCGCCTTCGCGGACGCCACCGGCACGCCGGGCGGGGTCTCCTTCACCATCGACGCCGGGCTCTCCGCCTCCGTCGGCGGCTACACCAACGAGCAGTTCAAGGCCGACGTCGCCACGCTGCACTCGCGCGGCAAGAAGGTCGTCATCTCGGTCGGCGGCGAGCGGGGCTCGGTGTCCGTCAACGACGCGGGCGCCGCGACCAACTTCGCCAACTCGGTCTACTCGCTGATGCAGACGTACGGCTTCGACGGCGTCGACATCGACCTGGAGAACGGCCTCAACCCGACCTACATGGGTCAGGCCCTGCGCAGCCTGCGCGGCAAGGCCGGCGCCAACCTGATCATCACGATGGCACCGCAGACCATCGACATGCAGAACCCGGCCGGCTCGTACTTCAAGCTCGCGCTCGACATCAAAGACATCCTCACGGTCGTGCACACGCAGTACTACAACTCCGGCGCGATGCTCGGCTGCGACCAGAACGCGGCGTACGGCCAGGGCACCGTCAACTTCCTGGTCGCCCTCGCGTGCATCCAGCTCGAGTCCGGGCTGCGGCCCGACCAGGTCTCCCTCGGCCTGCCGGCGACTACCAGCGCGGCCGGCGGCGGATACGTCTCGCCGGCCGTGGTCAACCAGGCGCTCGACTGCCTGGCCCGGGGCACCAACTGCGGCTCGTTCCGGCCGCCGCACACCTACCCCGGCATCCGCGGCGCGATGACCTGGTCCATCAACTGGGACGTCACCGCCGGCAACGGCTGGGCCAACACCATCAAGCCCCACCTGTCCACCCTGCCCTGACCACCAGCCCCCACTGGAAGGGAACCCCCATGAGACTGAAGAAGGCCTATCCGGCCGCCCTGGCGATAGCGCTGGCCTTCGCCGGCGTCGGCGCCACGGTCGTACTCGCACCGGGCGCCTCCGCGGCCGTCGCCTGCGCCCCGGCGTGGACCTCCTCGGCGGTCTACGTCAAGGACAACCAGGCCTCGCAGAGCGGCCACAACTACACCGCCAAGTGGTGGACCCAGAACGAGAGCCCGGCAACGCACAGCGGCCAGTGGGACGTCTGGATCGACAACGGCACCTGCGGCGGCACGACCCCGCCGACCACCCCGCCGACCACCGGTCCGACCACGCCGCCGCCCGGCGGCACCAAGATGGTGGCCGCGCCGTACCTCTACCCGGGCTGGGGCAACCCGCCCGCGCCGTCGACCGTCATGAACGCGACAGGCGTCAAGGCGTTCACCATCGCGTTCGTCCTGGCCAACGGGTGCAACCCGGTGTGGGACGGCGAAGGCGGCCTGACCGGCGGCTCGCACGAGAGCACCATCAACGCCATCAAGGCGGCCGGCGGCAGCGTGGTCCCGTCGATCGGCGGCTGGCAGGGCAACAAGCTCGGCCCGAACTGTTCCAGCCCCGAGGCGCTCGCCGGCGCGTACCAGAAGGTGATCAACGCCTTCGGCCTGAAGGCGATCGACATCGACATCGAGAACTACGACGAGTTCGAGAACTACACGGTGGCTGACCGGATCGTCGGCGCGCTGAAGATCATCAAGCAGAACAACCCGTCGGTGAAGACGATCCTCACCTTCGGCACCACCACGTCCGGCCCGAACGCGAACGGCGTCCGCCTGATCAACCAGACCAAGGCGCTGGGCGCCAACGTCGACGTCTTCACGATCATGCCGTTCGACTTCGGTGGCGGCGCCGACATGTACGCGAGCACCGTCGGTGCGTCCGAGGGCCTGAAGAACCAGCTCAAGTCGACGTTCGGCTGGAGCGACGCGCAGGCGTACTCGCACATGGGCATCTCGGGCATGAACGGGCTCTCCGACCAGCAGGAGCTCACCACGCCCGCGACCTGGACGCGGATCCGCGACTACGCGAAGAACAACAACCTGGCCCGGTTCACCTTCTGGGCGATCAACCGGGACCGCGGCTGCCCCGGCGGCGGCGTCGTCTCCGACTGCAGTGGCATCGCGCAGTCCGACTGGGAGTTCACCCGGATCACCGCGGGCTTCTGACCGGCGGGAAACGCGCGGGCCCCCGAGAAAATTAAGGGGGCGCCCCGCCCCCGTTTTGCCCCCAACAGGCCCCCCCCCAAACCAAACCCGCCGCGCGAAACACCCCGCAAGACGGGGAGAAACAACCC
>NZ_JBEZXZ010000098.1:3891-31810 GCF_040638275.1 Actinoplanes sp. NPDC026623
CTTCCGTGGTCTCGGGCCCTCCCCTGGGTCCTTCCCCCCGCACCCCGGGGCGTTGCGCCCGGCGGCAACGCCCCGCCCCGCTTTTTATTGGCCGGGGCCCGCGCGTCGCCGTTTGCGCACCTTCCTGGCCACCCAGAAGCCGATCGCGGCGGCGATCAGCGCCAGGATCGCGTAGTCGAACCAGCGGCTGTACACCTCGACGTCACGCCAGTGCGTGCCGAGCGCGTAGCCCCCGCCGATGAACAGGCAGTTCCAGACGCCGCTGCCGATCGCGGTGAGCAGCGTGAAGACGCCCAGGTTCATGTGGTTGGCGCCGGCCGGTATCGACACCAGGCTGCGGATCACCGGCGCCATCCGGCCGAACAGCACGGCGCCGCGCTCGTGCCGCCCGAACCACCGGTCGGCGGTGTCCAGATCGTCGGCGTCGACCAGCGGGATGCGGTCCAGCCAGCGGCGCAGCCGCTGCTCGCCGATCGAGTACCCGAGCCAGTAGAGCGCGAGCGCGCCCAGCACCGAACCCGCCGTCGCCGCCAGCGCGACCAGCACCACGTCGACCCGGCCGGTGCTGGCGAGATAGCCCGCCATGGACAGCACGATCTCGCTGGGTATCGGGGGGACCAGGTTCTCCAGCGCCACGAGCAGGCCGACGCCGGCCGCGCCGAGCGATTCGATGACCGAGGCCACCCAGCCGGTCAGGCCGCCCAACTGGCCGGGCTCGGCCTCGACGGCCAGGGGGTACGACACGCTCATCGGCTCTCCTGCTCTGTCGTTCGGTGGGCTACCCACGACCCAGAGTACGAACCGTCCGCGTGAACGAGGGCGCCGTGGTGGCCGGGGGTGGCGCGGCGGCGGTAGTGTCCCGGCCCGATGGAAACGTTGAGCACACGGGGACGCAGGGTCCGGGTGGCGGTGACCGCGCTCGGGGCGCTGCTGCTGCTCCTGGGCACCTTCCGGGGCCAGGACGACGACTTCCCGTTCGGGCCGTTCCGGATGTACGCCACCGCGCCGGACCCGGACGCCGACGCACCCGACACCCGGGTCGAGGGCGTCGACGCGACCGGCCGCACGATCGTGCTCACCGAGGCCAACAGCGGCCTGCGGCGGGCCGAGATCGAGGGGCAGCAGGGTGCCTACGTCGCCGATCCCGGCCGGCTGAGCCAGGTCGCCGCCGCCTACGCCGAGAAGAGCCCGGGCGCGGCGCCGCTGCGCACCGTGCGGATCGTGATCCGCTGGGAGGGCATCGAGCACTCCCGGCCCACCGGGACCAGCCGGGACGAGACCATCGCCACCTGGACGGCGCCGTGAACAGGATCACCGGCTGGCTGACCGAGCCGGTGCCGCTCGGGCGGATCGCCGCGTTCCGCACCCTGATCTACCTCTTCGTCGCGGCCGACCTGGTCGTGTTCACCCCCTGGGTGCGCCACCACGCCAGCACCCCGGCCGACCTCTACGAGCCGCTGTTCGCCGCGCGGCTGCTGCACCTGCCGACACCGACGCCGCTGCTCGTGCACGGCGTCTTCTGGGCGCTGCTCGCCCTCGCGCTCGCCGCGGCGACCGGGCGCGCGCCGCGCCTGCTCGGCTGGGCCGTCTTCGCGCTCTACTTCGAGTGGATGATCATCGCGATGAGCTACGGCAAGGTCGACCACGACCGGGTCGGGCTGCTGATCGCGCTCACCGCGCTGCCGACCGTCGGCCGGGCCCGGCACGGCGACCCGACGCGTACGGAGGCCGGCGGCTGGGCGCTGCGGGTCACCCAGATCGCCGTGATCTGCACGTATTTCCTGGCCGCCATGGCCAAGCTGCGGTTCGGCGGGGTGGACTGGGTGACGAGTTCCGTGCTGGCCCGGGCGATCATCCGGCGCGGCACGGATCTCGCCGACCGCATCGCCGGGGTGCCCTACCTGCTGATCCTCGCGCAGCTCGGGATCATCGCGTTCGAGCTGACCAGCCCGGCGATCTTCTTCCTGAAACCGCGCTGGCGCAACTACGCGGTGGCGTTCTTCTACTCGTTCCACGTTGTCACGTTCGCCACCATCACGATCTCGTTCGCGCCGCACCTGGCGGCGCTCACCAGCTTCCTGGCGCTGGAGAAGGTTCGTCCCGTCGTGTGGGTCCGGGGTTTCCTGGAGCGGCGCCGCGGACAAGTAGAGACCCATGAGCGACCGGTGGTATGAAAAGGCCGTTGTCTATTGCCTCGACGTCGACACGTACGCCGACTCCAACGGCGACGGCGTCGGCGACTTCGGCGGGCTGATCGGGCGCCTCGACTATCTGGCCCGGCTCGGCGTGACCTGCATCTGGCTCAATCCGATCCATCCGACGCCGGACCGCGACGACGGCTACGACGTCGAGGACTTCTACAACGTCGACCCGCGCCTCGGCACCCTCGGCGACTTCGCCGAACTGCTGCACCAGGCCCGGGACCGGGGCATCCGGGTGATCATCGACCTGGTCGTCAACCACACCTCGGACCGGCACCCGTGGTTCCAGTCGGCGCGGTCGTCGCCGGACTCGCCGTACCGGGACTGGTATGTCTGGTCCGACAGCGAGCCGCCGGACCGGCACCAGGGCATGGTCTTCCCGGGCGAGCAGGCCGAGACCTGGAGCTACGACCGCACCGCGAAGAAGTGGTTCTACCACCGGTTCTACAAGTTCCAGCCGGACCTCAACATCAAGAACCCGCAGGTACGCAGGGAGATCGAGAAGATCTGCTCGTTCTGGCTGCAGCTCGGCGTCTCCGGCTTCCGGATGGACGCCGTGCCGTTCATCGTCGAGGAGACCGAGGCGGGCAACCCGAACTCGCCCAAGGACATGCAGTTCCTCAGCGACCTGCGCCAGCACGTGCAGTGGTGCCAGGGCGACGCGGTGCTGCTGGCCGAGGCGAACGTCGAGCCGGAGCAGCTCAAGGAGTACTTCGGCGACGCGGGCGGCTCGGCCAACCGCATACACATGCTCTTCGACTTCATGCTCAACGGCCGGTTCATGCTCGCGCTCGCTCGCCGCAGCCCCGAGCCGATCATCGATGCGCTGCGCGACACCCCCAGGCTGCCGGCCGGCGCGCAGTGGGCGACGTTCCTGCGCAACCACGACGAGGTCGACCTGTCGCGGCTCACCGCCGAGCAGCGCGAGGAGGTGTTCGAGCAGTTCGGCCCGGACGAGAACATGCAGCTGTACGGCCGGGGCATCCGCCGCCGGCTGGCATCGATGCTCGGCGGCGACCGGCGGCGCATCGAGCTGGCGTACGCGCTGCAGTTCAGCCTGCGCGGCACCCCGGTGCTGCGGTACGGCGAGGAGCTCGGCATGGGTGAGGACCTGTCGCAGGAGGGGCGCGACGCCATCCGTACGCCGATGCAGTGGTCCCTGCTGCCCAACGCCGGCTTCTCCAGCGCGGGTACCGTCGACCTGATCCGCCCGGTGATCTCCGACGGCGACTACGGGTACGAGCGGGTCAACGCGACCGCGCAGCGGCACGACCCGACGTCGCTGCTGTCGTGGTTCGAGCGGATGATCCGCACCCTGCGGGAGGCGTCCGAGGTCGGCAGCGGCAGCTGCGCGCACGTCGACGTGCCCGCGCCGGCGGGCCTGCTGGTGCACCGCGCCGACGACGTCACCGGCACCATGCTGTTCCTGCACAACCTCTCCGACGAGGGCGGGGTCGTCGACCTCGGTGAGCTCTATCCGGAGGCCGAGTCCCCCAACGACGTGCTCGCCGACCAGGAGTACGCGGAGCCCGGCCGGCTCGACAAGCTGGCCGTCGCGGGCTACGGCTACCGATGGATCAGGCTCCGCCGGCGGCCCTGAGTAAATTTGCACCTCTAGTGCTTAAAGGCCGTCGGTGCAACAACTTGTGAGAAGAACCCGCCAGGTAACTCACGGGTAACGACTGGGTTAGAGTCGGCCGGACTTGCTTTCGATCACAGCGGGAGGCCGAGGATGACCCAGCCGAATCGGGTAGCGATCGTGACCGGGGCCGCTCGCGGCATCGGCGAGGCGACCGCGCGCAAGCTCGCCGCCGACGGGATGGCCGTCGCGGTCGTCGACCTCGACGAGGGCGCCTGCGCCAACACGGTGACCGCGATCCACGACGCCGGCGGCACCGCGCTCGCCGTCGGCGCCGACGTCTCGAACGCCGCGCAGGTCACCGCCGCCGTCGACCGCGTCGCGGCCGAGCTCGGCGCCCCGACCGTGCTGGTCAACAACGCCGGCGTGCTCCGCGACAACCTGCTGTTCAAGATGACCGACGACGACTGGGAGACCGTCATGGCGGTCCACCTGCGCGGCGCGTTCCTGTTCAGCCGGGCCGTGCAGAAGCACATGGTGGAGGCCGGCTGGGGTCGCATCGTGAGCCTGTCCAGCACCTCCGCGCTGGGCAACCGGGGCCAGGCCAACTACGCCGCCGCGAAGGCCGGCCTGCAGGGCTTCACCAAGACCCTCGCCATCGAGCTCGGCCGCTTCGGCATCACCGCGAACGCGGTCGCGCCGGGGTTCATCGTCACCGACATGACCGCCGCGACCGCGGCGCGGGTCGGCGTCGATTTCGCCGACTTTGAGAAGGCTGCGATCGGTCAGATTCCGGTCGGCCGGGCCGGGCGTCCCGAAGACGTCGCGAACACCGTATCCTTCCTGGTCAGTGACGGAGCGGGGTTCGTCTCCGGGCAGGTCGTCTACGTGGCGGGCGGCCCTCGCGACTAGCTCCCCGCTTGATTCGGGGCGCTACAAATGATGGTGCGACCCCGGACGGTGAAGGGCGGAGAAGCGGACTGTGAATCGACGGATGAGCTCGCGAAGCGTGGCTCTGAGCAGCACGTTTCTGTTGCTGGCCGCGGGCGGCGCGGCGGCCTGCGACAGCGGCAACGACTACCACGACGAGGGCTTCTACTGCGCTGACGAGAACGGCGTCATCGTCGACGAGGACTACTGCGACGACGACAACAACGGCGGCGGTTTCGGTCCGGGCTTCTTCATCTGGCACTCGTCGGGCTACCGGTCCGGCTATCCGGTCGGTTCCAAGCTCCCGGCCGGCGGCTCCAAGTTCGCCTACTCCGACAAGGCCGCCCGGTCGTCGTTCGGGCTGCCGCCGAGCGGGCGGATCAGCAACGGCACGGTGAAGACCAGCGTGGTCGGCAAGGGCGGCAGCGGCAGCCACTCCGGAAGCCACTCCGGCAAGTCCGGCGGCTGAACCTTGCGTCGGATTCCCTACGGGCCGGTCCGCGACGGCTGGCGGCTCACCAACTACAGCCTCGGCCTGACCTACAACGACACCGAGCTGCCGGACGGCACGATGATGTCGTACTGGCAGGAGGGGCCGTACTACGACTTCTCCGAGGCCGAGATCGAGGAGCTCGAGACGGCGACCACCGTCCTCGAAGGCATGTGCATCGAGGCCGGCGACTGGATGGTCCGGCAGTGCCCGCGGCACACCGCGCAGGGCCGCCGCGACGGCTACTTCGCCTCGGTCTGCGCGCCCGAGACCTGCTTCCTCGCGAAGATCGGCATCCCGGAGTACGCGCACGAGCAGATCATCCGCACCTGGTTCGACGGCGACGCCGAGACCTGGACGCACCGCGACAAGGACCCGGACGGCCATCTGCCCCTGCAGACGCCGGACTTCTCGCCGTCCGTCTACGGCCGCTTCGACCTCTGGTACAACGGCGCGGGCACGACGCCGCGCCTGCTCGAATACAACGCGCAGACGCCGACGTCGCTGGTCGAGGCCGCGGTCATCCAGTGGCACTGGGTCGACCAGACCAATCTGACCCAGCACCCGTGGCGGCAGTGGAACTCCATCCACGACCGGCTGGTCGGCTGGGAGGCGATGGACGGCGAGCCGGCCAACCCCGGCGCCTGGCGCCGCAACATCGGCAAGCTGCGCGAGGCCCGTCCGTGGCTGCCGGAGAAACCCAAGATCTTCTTCGCGTACGAGACGAGCGAGGCGACCGGCGAGGACCGGATGAACGTGGCCTACCTCATGGCGACGGCCGAGGAGGCCGGCTTTCCGGTCGAGCTGATCGCGATGAGCCAGATCGGCTGGGACGTGGCCGGCGACCGGGTGCTGTTCGTGCCCGCGCCCGGCCAGGAGCACAAGGCCGAGCCGATCGACGTCATCTTCATGCTCTATCCGTGGGAGTGGTTCTGGAACGAGGAGGGCGGCAAGGGCTTCTTCCGCAACATGGCCGACCCCAGCAAGCGCGGCACGGTCTGGATCGAGCCGCCCTACAAGGCGGCGCTGATCGGCAACAAGGCGCTGCTGCCGGTGCTGTGGAAGCTCTTCGGCGCCGACCCGGAACGCGGTAAATACCTGCTGCCGGCGTACTTCGCGGAGTCGTCCGCGGCGGCCAAGCTCACCTCGTACGCGAAAAAGCCCGTCTGGGGTCGCGAGGGTGGCTCGGTCACCCTGGTCAAGGACGGGGTCACCATCTCGGAGAACCCGTCCGAGTACGGCACCGACGGCCGCTACGTCGTGCAGGAGTTGCTGGAGCTTCCGTCGTTCGACGGCCTGGAGGGCACGGTCCACCCGGTGATCGGCGCCTGGCTGATCGACGGCGAGCCGGCCGGCATGGGCATCCGCGAGGGACTCGGCGTCGACGGCCTGGTCACCAAGGACCGCTGCAACTTCCTGCCGCACACCGTCGGCGCGAGCGACTGAGGGGTCAGTCGCGCGGGCGGTTGTGCCACAGCCACCAGAGGCCGACGACCGGCAGGAACAGCGGGACCAGGCCGTAGCCGCTGCCGAACTGCGACCAGACGGTCGCGTCCGGGAAGGCCGCCTTGTCGAAGATGCTGAGCGTGCCGACCACCAGCACGCCGACGAGCTCGATCGAGCAGCTGATCAGCGCGATCCGCCGCCCCCGGGTGCCGCCGACGGCCAGCCCGACGGTGGCCGCGATGTAGACAAGCGCGGCGAACGCCGACAGCAGGAAGGCCAGCGGCGCCTCGGAGAACTTGGTGGCGATCTGCACGCCCGCGCGGGCGCTGGCGGACAGCGCGAAGATGCCGTAGACGAGCAGCAGCACCCGGCCGGCGCCGGTGCCGATGGCGGCGTCGGTGGGGCGGGTCGATGCGGGCGACGGCTCAGCCACCGGTCACCTCCGCGATCTGCTGCAGCCGCAGCACGAGAACCGGCAGCACCAGGCAGGCGACGCCGAGGATCATGGTGCCCCACCGGGTCGGCTCCAGCCGGGCGAGGTAGAACCCGACCGGGGCGAACGCGATGGTGGTGATCAGATAGCCGACGAACGTGGACCACTCGGTCGGGCGTTCGCCGACGAAGAGCCCGACGACCGCCACCACGACCAGCACCGCGACCAGCGCACTCAGGCCTAGCATGGCCCACAGGTCCGTGTTGCTCGGCGCCCGGTCGAGCGCGCAGCGGACCAGGTACCAGATACCCAGCAGTAGGGCCACGACGATGGTCGCGGTCGATAGTGGGCCGTTCATCACCGGCACAGCGTACTGAGCCGCCCCGCCGTGTTAGCTTTCGGCCGGGTGTGATCTTGAATGGAAGGCGGCACGAGGATGCGGTTCGGACTTTTCGGTACGGGACCCTGGGCCCAGCAGGCGCATGCCCCGGCGCTGGCGGCACACCCGGACGTCGAACTGGTCGGCGTGTGGGGCCGTGACCCGGCGAAGGCGTCGGCCCTGGCGCAGGAGCACGGCGCCAAGCCGTACGCGGAGATCGACGACCTGATCGCCGACGTCGACGCCATCGCGGTGGCCCTGCCGCCCGACGTGCAGGCGGACATCGCCGTGCGTGCCGCCCGCGCGGGCAAGCACCTGCTGCTCGACAAGCCGGTCGCGTTCACGCCCGAGGCCGCGGCCGAGGTCGTCGCGGCCGCCGAGGAGAACGACGTTGCCGGTGTGGTGTTCTTCACCCGCCGCTTCATGCCGGAGATCCAGCAGTTCATCGAGCGGGCGCAGGCCACCGAGGGGTGGCTGGAGGCGCGCATCGACCATCTCGGCTCGATCTTCCAGCCGGGCAACCCGTTCGGGGCCTCGGTGTGGCGCAAGGAGAGCGGCGGCCTCTGGGACGTCGGCCCGCACGCGGTCGCGCTGATCCTTCCGGTGCTCGGCCCGGTCGCCGAGGTGACCGCGCTGGCCGGCGCCCGCGACATGACCCACGTGCTGCTCGGCCACGCGAACGGCGCGATCAGCACGCTGACCCTGTCGGTCGACGCGCCCGCGGCTCTGGAGCGCGAGGACGCGGCGTTCTTCGGTGAGTCCGGCGTGGCGGACGTGCCGCCGGTGCCGTGGCTGCCGGTGGAGGCGTTCGGGCGGGCCGTGGACGCGCTGATCGGCGCGGCCGGCGGCGGCCCGGCCTCGCCGCTGGACCTGGCGTTCGGCACCGAGGTCGTGCGGATCCTGGCCGCCGCGGCCGAGTCGGTCAAGACCGGCCGGACGGTCAAACTCGGCTAGTTGCATGGCATAGGCGCGAAATGTGGATCCTGCTCATGTATGGCCGATTTCGTGGTTAGGGTTGCCCTGACGACGTCGTTCACCGCTACATGGGAATGATCGGGGCGGGCCATGAATGCTTTGTTGAATTCGCTGACCGAGGCGGAGTTTCTGCTGGTCCGCGAGACCGAGACCGCGCAATTGGCGGAGCTGGACGAGGACGGACTCGTCGAGCTGCACACCCGGGTCCGGCGGGCTCGCAACAAATACTCGAAGTCTTATCGGCGCGAGGCCGCACAGCGCGTCGCCGAGCAGGGCGGCCGGGGCAAGGCGCGTCCGAAGAACACCCGCAACGCGCAGAAGGCGGAGGTGTTCGAGGACGCGCTGGCCCGGGTGAGCCGGCACCTCGCCGCCGCGGCGAAGCGCGCCGCGGCGGAGTTGAAGGCCGAACGGCTGGAGGCGGCCCGCGCCCAGCGCAACGAGGCTCCGCCGAAGGCGGTCCGGCGTCCGGCGTCGGCCCCGGCCACGCCGCAGCGGTCGCAGCGGCCGCCTGCGTCGGCCCCGGCGGTGCGCAAGCGGCATGCCGGCACCAAGGCCGTCGGCGCCCGGCGCCAGGCCAAGCGCGACAGCAAGTAGGGCGTACCGCCCCCGGCGGAGCGGTAGATGATCATTGATCGCGCGGGGCCCGACGGCGCCGGGCGGCCGTTCGTCTCCACCGGCAGGCTGCCGCCGTCGCCGGTCGTGGCGGACCTGATCCGGCAGGCGCATCGGCGCTACGCGCCCGACGACCGGGGTTCGCTCTCGGCGGTCTATCCGGCGCTGACCCGGGTGCGGCCGGACCTGTTCGGGGTGGCGGCGACCGGCACCGCCGGCGACGGCTACGCGGCGGGCGACGCCGACGTGCAATTTTCGATCATGAGCATCGCCAAGCCCTTCGTCTTCGCCCTGGTCTGCGATGCCCTCGGCGTGGAGCAGGCGCGCCTGGCCATCGGCGTCAACGCGACCGGCCGGGCGTTCAATTCGCTCGCGGCCGTCGAACACGGTCCGGCCGGGCGTACCAATCCGATGGTCAATCCGGGTGCGATCGCGACCACGAGCCTCGCCCCGGGCGCGACGCCGGACGACCGGTGGGGCTTCATCGTCGCCGGGCTGTCGCGGTTCGCCGGGCGGCCGCTGTCCCTCGACGCCGAGATGTACGCCTCGGCGTCGCGATCCAACCAGCGCAACCGGGCGATGGTCCATCTGCTCGACGGCCTCGGCGGCCTCGGCTGCGACGCGACCGAGGCCCTCGACGCGTACACCCGGCAGAGTGCGCTGCTGGTCAGCGCCCGCGATCTCGCGGTGATGGGCGCGACCCTCGCCGACGGCGGCCTGAATCCGATCACCGGCGTGCAGGTCCTCGGCGCCCGGAGTTGCCGCTGCGCCCTCGCGGTGATGACCACGGCGGGCCTGTACGAGACGTCCGGCGACTGGCTCTACGACGTGGGGCTGCCGGGCAAGAGCGGTATCGGCGGGGGCATCGTCACCGTGTCGCCGGGCAAGGGCGGCCTGGGTACCTTCGCGCCGCTGCTGGACGAGGCGGGCAACAGCGTGAAGGGCCAGCTGGCGGCGGCGTTCCTCTCGCGGCGGCTGGGCCTGGACCTCTTCGCGTCGCAGCCCGCCGCGGGTTCGTCGCAGCCCGCCGGGGGTTCGTCGCAGCCCGCCGGGGGTTCGTCGCAGCCCGCCGCGGGTTCAGAGCCGCCAGATGAGCGGGACCAGCCCGACGGCGATCACCATGAACCAGATGATCATGGGTAGCCCGAACCGGCCGTAGTCGCCGAACCGGTACCCGCCCGGCTGCTGGATCATCAGATTCGCCGCGGTCGCGATCGGCGTCAGCAGCGCCCCGGAGGCGGCGACGGCGACGCACATCAGCACCGGCAGGACGGAGACACCGACCTCGGCCGCGGCCGCCACCGCGACCGGGATGACGATGAGCGCGGTCGCCATGTTGCTGACCACCTGGCCCAGCGCGGCGGTGAGCAGGAAGAGCCCCAGCAGCAGGAACAGCCCGCTGCCGCCGAACACCATCACGACGGCGGCGGCGAGTTCGTCCGCCGCGCCGGACTGTGCCATCGCGGTCGACAGCGGGAACATGGCGGCGACGACGATCAGCGGCGTCCAGGAGATCCCGTCGTAGGCCTGCTCGATGGTCAGCATCCTGGTCAGCACCATCGCCACGGCGGCGAGCACGGCGGCGATCGCCGGGGGGATCACGCCCGTGGCGAGCAGGACCACCATCGCCACGACGATGACCACCGCCGGGAGGGCCTCGCGGCCGAACGGCACCGCCTGGCGCCGCACCGCCGCGGGGGAGTCCACGATCAGCACGCCCTCGGACGGGTCGAGGTGGCGGTCAAGGGCCGCCCAGGTGCCCTGCACCAGCAGCGTGTCCCCGGCGGCGAGGACCGTGCGCAGGGGACCGAGCTGCTGGCCCTGGCGCTGGATGGCCAGGACGACCAGTTCGCCGCTGTCGGTGGTCATGCCCGGATAGACGGTGTCGCCGACCAGCGCGGACCGCGGGCCGAGGACCAGTTCGGCGGCGCCGACGTACCGGTTGAGCACGATCTGTTCCAGCTGGGGGGTGACGCCGTGCGGGACCCGCTCGAGCCGGTGCAGTTCGGCGAACCGGTCGATCGCCGCGGCGCCGCCGTGCACGGCGACGACGTCACCCTTCCGCAGCGGCGCGCTGCCCCGCGGGATCCCGGCGCAGGCGGCGCCCACCACGAGCGGCCCGCCGGTGCCCTGCCGGCGAAGCTCCGCGACCGGCCGCCCGATCGACCGCGAGCCGGCCGGCACCCGCAGGCCGACGGCCCGGGCGTCGAGGCCGTACTGGCCGACGAGGACGCGCGCGTGTCCACTCAGGTCGGCGGGCAGCGACCGGGGCGTGCGCTCGGGCAGCAGCCGCCGTCCGGTCAGGATCGCGATCACGATCACACCCGCCGTCAGCGGAACGCCGACCGCCGCGAACTCGAAGTAGCCGAACGGCCCGGCCCCGGCGTCGGCGGCCGCGTCCGAGACGAGGATGTTGATGGGCGTCGCGGTGAGCACCAGCAGGGATCCGGCGTGACCGGCGAAGGCCAGGGGCATCGCCAGGCCCGAGGGCGAACGGCCGAGCCGCACCGCGAGCAGCACCACCATCGGCAGCAGCGCCGCGGTGGCGCCGTTGACGCCGATCAGCGCGGTCATCAGGGCCGCGAGCACCATGACCGCCGCGAGCAGCCGGCCCCGCTCGATGCCGGCCCGTGCGATGAGCTGCCGCCCGGCCCACGCCGTGATGCCGCAGGCGTCGAGTCCCGCGCTGACGACGAACAGCCCGGCGATGAATCCGACGACGGGGTCGCCGAATCCCTCGAAGACCTGCCGCACCGACAGCAGCCCGGTGGCGAAGAGGGCGACCGCCGATCCGAGCGCCACCGCCTCCACCGGCAACCGGTTCCACACGAACAGCACGACGGCCGCGGCCAGAATGAGCAGGCAGATCGTCGCGTCGCTCATTCGTCGTCGCCGCGGGGCCGCCGGAGCCTTGCCGTGGTCATGATCTGCGGGAGTCCCGCTCGCCCGGCTATGGGAGCTCGACCGGCGCGCCGGGCCCGAGCGGGATGCCCACCAGGTACCAGCCGACGAAGAAGAGGGTCCACGCCGCCGCGATGATCAACATGTACGGGATCATCAGCGACACGACGGTGCCCACGCCCGCGCCCTTCTTGTACTTCTGCGCGAGCAGCACGATGAAGGGCAGGTAGACCATCAGCGGGGTGACGACGTTGACCGGCGAGTCGCCGATCCGGTACGCGGCGAGGACGGTCTGCGGCGCGATGCCCAGACGCAGGAACAGCGGCACGAAGATGGGCGCGAAGATCGCCCACTTCGGGATCACCCCCGGGATGATCAGGTCGAGCACGAGCGTGACCAGGATGAAGCCGATGAGCAGCCACAGCGGGCCGATGTTCGCCGACTCCAGGCCGTCGGCCATCTTCACGGCGGCGATGGTGGCCATGTTGGTGTAGTTGAAGTAGGCGATGAACTGGGCGATCACCAGCAGCATGAAGATCAGGCCGCCGAGGCCGGCGAACGTCTTGGTGATGGCCGCCATCGCGGCGGCGCTGCCCTTCAGCGTTCCGGCGCCGGCGCCGTAACACACGCCGGTGACCAGGAAGATCAACATGATGATGAAGATGAGGCTGTCCATCAGCGGCGAGTCCTCGATGAGGCTGCCGGTCTCCGGGTTGCGCAGGATGCCCCAGCTCGGCACCGCCAGCAGCGCCAGCACCGCCACCACCGCGAGCAGGCCGTACAGGGCCAGCCGCAGGCCGCGGGACTGTGCCGCCGGGTCGACCTCGGCCTCCGGCGGATCCGCGTCCGGGATCTCGGTGGCACCGCGATCGACCGCGCCGGTGAAGACGCCCAGGCGCGGCTCGACGATCTTCTCGGTGACGAAGGTGATCAGCGCGGCGAGGAACAGGGAGGACCCGATGGCGAAGTAGAGGTTGGCGGTGAGGCTGATCGTCTTCGTCGGATCGGCGAGCGCGATGGCCTCGTTGGTGATCTCGGTGATGATGCCGTCGGTCGGGGTGATCATCACGTTGACCATGAACGTGCCGCCGACCGCAGCGAACGCCGCGGCGAGGCCGGCCAGCGGATGCCGGCCGACGCTCATGAACGCCACCGCGCCCAGCGGGATGAGTACCAGGTAGCCGGCGTCCGAGGCGATCGACGACAGGATGCCGACCAGGACGATGATGAACGTCAGCGACCACTTCGGCGCGACCGCGACGAGCTTGCGGATGAGCGCGCCGATCAGCCCCGCCTGCTCGGCCAGCCCGACGCCGATCATCGCGACCAGGATGACCCCGACCACCCCGAAGTTGGTGAAGTTGGTGACGGCCGAGGTGAAGATGAACCGGATCCCGTCGGCGGTCAGCAGGCTCTTGATCTCGGTGGTCTCGGTGTGCGTGTCGACCTCGGGGTGGTAGACGTCGGCCGGCACGACGGTGACCGACGGCTCATGGGTGCCGCCCGGATAGGTCTCCTCGGCCACGATCGGGGCCGGCTCGGTGACCTCGTAGGTGACGCTGACCCCCATCGCGGCGAACGCCGCCGACAACACGATGATCACCGCGATGAGCCCGAGGAAGATCATCACCGGGTGCGGGACCTTGTTGCCGACCTTCTCGATGCCGTCCAGCATCCGCTGGCTGAACGTGCGTTTCCTGGCCGCTTCCGCCGTCATGCCTGCTCACCCCGTCGCATCTGTGCCTGGTGGCCGGAGCCGCGGTTCATCCCCGCGGCCGGGTGAAGTCGGACGCGAACGCCAGCAGCAGCCGCGCGCCGAAGCCCGAGCAGCCCGCCGACTGCCACCCGGCCGAGGACTCGTTCTGGGCGGTACCGGCGATGTCGATGTGCGCCCACGGCCGGCCGGCGACGAACTCCTCGAGGAACAGCGCGGCGTGGATCGCCGCGCCGTTCGCGCCGCCCATGTTCTTGATGTCGGCGACGTCGGAATCCATCTCGTCGCGGTAGCGGTGCGCCATCGGCAACTGCCAGACCGGCTCGTCGACCCGATCCGCCGCGGCCGTCACCTGGGCGATCAGCGCCTGGTCGTTGCCGAACACGCCGGCGATCTGGGTACCCAGCGCCCGCATGCACGCGCCGGTCAGGGTCGCGATGTCCACGATCGCGTCCACCGGCTCCTCGGTGGCGAGCACCAGCGCGTCCGCCATCACCAGGCGGCCCTCGGCATCGGTGTTGACCACCTCGACCGTCGTGCCGCCCCGGATGGACAGCACGTCGCCGAGCTTCGTCGCCGAGCCGGACGGCATGTTGTCGGTGCACATGAGATAGGCGGTCACCGCGACCGGGCAGTCGACGTCGCGCAGCACGGCCATCGCCGCCAGGATCGCCCCGGCGCCCGACATGTCGTTCTTCATCGTCGCGTGCACCGCGTCCGCGGGCTTCAGGGCGATGCCGCCGGAGTCGTACATGATCCCCTTGCCGACCAGCGTCAGCCGGGGCACGTCCGGCCCGGGGGTCGCCGGCTCGTACCTCAGCTTGATCATCCGGGGCGGGTCGACGCTTCCGGCGTTGACGCCGAGCAGGCCCCCGCAGCCGAGCCGCACCAGCGCGTCGCGGTCGAACACCTCCGCCGACAGGCCGCACTCCGGCGCCAGGACCAGCGCAAACTCCGCGATCCGCGCCGCGGTCAGCAGGCTCGGCGGGCCGTTCGCCAGGTCCCGGGCGAGCGACGCCGCCCTGACGTAGGCGGCGCCGAGCCGCGCGCCGGCCTCGGCCCGGGCCCGCGCCGGCGGGGCGGCCACCAGCGTCAGCTCCGTCACCTCGACGTGGTCCGGGGCCCGCCGCAGACCGCGGTAGCCGTACCGCGCGAGCAGGGCGCCCTCCACCGCGGCCCGGGCGTCGGCGCTCCCGTCGCGGTCGCCGCCCGGCAGCACCATGGCGAGCCGGGACTGCTTCTCCGCCGCGCGGGCGAAGGCCGCCGCGGCGTTGCGCATGCCCGCCGCGTCCAGCTCGGCGGGGTCGCCCACGCCGTACAGGATCAGCGGCGGGCCGGACGGCGCCGACACGAGCAGGGACTGGCCGATCCGGCCGGTGAACCCGACGCCCCGCAGCCGATCCCGCGCCAGGCCCACCTCGGCGGGTACCTCGCCGGTGCTGCCCACCGGCACGCCCAGCAGCTCGATGTCGGCCGGCGGGCCGGTGGAATCCACCACGGATATCCGCGCCGAGGTGCGCCACGACGGCGCCGGGTCGAACGATTCCGCCAGCAAAGCCATCCCACGAACCCCCGCGTCTCCCGACCGCACCTCGCCCCCGACGGCCGGCGCCCCAGGTCATGGCATCAGGTCGGGCTGCCACGAGTCTTGCGGTATGTACCCTTTCCGATAGGCGATTCCGGAAACTGGTAAACCGCCGGGTTAACGCGCATTCCCGCCGGTCACGGGCGGGCCGGCCGGGACCGGGTCCGGCCGTACCGCGGCCCGGCGTCCTTTTGGGGATCTGCAGGCCAATCCGGGCGGATCCCGGCGCCGAATGACGGTTGACTCTGCGGGAGCAACCGAGGGGGCTGACCCATGACGGAGCGCGGTGCCGCCCGCCGGTGGTCCGCACCGCACCGATGATCGGCGGCGGCCGGGTCACCGTGGCCTCGTCGCAGCAGCAGGACGCCGGCGTGGTCTCGCTGCGGGCCGACGAGGCGCCGCCCGCCGACCGGGCCTTCCAGATGTGGAAGATCCGCGGCACCGGACCGGCGGTCTCGGCCGGCGTGCTGCCCGCGGGGCAGGCCTCGACCGTGCAGGTCGTGGACGGTGTGCCGGGCAACGACGTCTTCGCCGTCTCGGTGGAGCCGGCCGGCGGCTCGAAGGTCCCGACGGTGCCGCGGATCGTCGCCCAGGTCCCGCTGACCTGAGCCGTCCCGGTCAGGGAACCGTGCGCTCGATGGCGGCGGCGCCGTCGCGCTCCAGCACCCGGCGGGCGCGCTCGATGTTCTCCGGTGTCGGGTCCCGGCCCTCGGCCAGGGCCAGGTCCTCGGGATCCCACGGCTGGTCCGCGCCGGTGCGCAGGATCAGCCTCCCGGGTGCATGCGGGAATCCCTGGTCGCTGGGGTCGGTGCCGCCGCTCAGCTCGGTCATGGCTCCTCCATGAGTGGACGCCGTGGAGTTCGACCTACTCAGTCCTACTCCGTCGAGCCTCCGGTGAACAGCGGCTCGGCCGCGCGTACCCATAAATCGGACGATCAAACACTTCAACTGCCAAGCGAGCGTGATTCGGACAGCCACCGCGTGCATCGGATGGACTGTGAGTTACGAGCCGAATACATTTCTGCGTTGGCGCGTGTTTGAGTGGTCCGGCGGGGACCGCTCGATGCGTGGGCCGCCAGCGGCGACTCGCGGCACGTGGCGCGAGGGGAACGTGACACATGATCGATCGCTGGGGAGTACGGCGATGAGCAGCCTGCCGGACGCCGAGCGGGACGCGAACGAGGTCGTGCGGTTGCTGGCGGGGTTCGCCGAGCTGCTGCGCCGCCGCGACTGCGTCCCGGACGACGACACCCAGGCGATGCTCGGCATGGCCCTGGACGGTGGCTTCTCGGCCGCCCGGGTCCTGGAATACCTGCGTGAACTGCAGGGCTCCGGCGACGGCGCCGCCGTCGCCGTGCCGCCCCGGCTCGGCGAATGGCGCCACTGGGTGCCGCCGCGGGGCGACCTGTTCGGCGAGATGGCAGGCGCGCCCCGCGTCACGGAGATGCCGCGCCCCCGGCGCCGCTGCGACCCGGGCGAATAACTCGCGCCCGCGCCCCGGGCTGGTCCGGCGTGGGCCGTCATGGTCCGCCAGACATGTCCGGGTTTGGGCCCTACGCCGCGGGTTCCCGTAGCGTCTCCGACGGCGAGACGCCGAAGCGCGCCCGGTAGGCGGCGGCGAAGCGCCCGAGGTGTGCGAAGCCGGTGCGGTGCGCGACCGCGGCGACGGTGACCCGGGCCGGATCCTCGCGTCGCAATGCCTCGTGCGCCCGTCCGAGCCGCACCGACTGCAGGTACGCCATCGGCGCGCAACCCACGTGCCGCCGGAAGCCCTCCTGCAGCGACCGCACGCTCATGCCGGAGATCCGGGCGAGGTCGGCGACGCTGAACGGCCGCTCCGGCTCGTGCTGGATGGCGTCGATCGCCCGCCGGACGGCGCGCGGCGAGCCGGTGGGCGCGGGCGCGCTCAGCTCGTCGCTGTAGCGGTGCCGCACGCTCAGCAGCAGCCCGTTGAGCACGCTGCGCCGCAGCAGGTCGGCGATCAGCGGCTGCCAGATCAGGCTGCCGGGGTCCTCGCTCTCGCTGCTGAGCAGCTGCACCAGCCGGCCCCAGCTCTGCGCCGCCCCGCCGCTGAGGTCGATGGCCGGCGGCAGGTCGATCGGGCCGACCACCGGGCGGCCGAGCAGCGCCGCGAGCTCCTGCTCGAGCGCCGATCGTTCGATCTTGACGTCCAGCTCGGCGGAGTGGGCGTCGTGCAGGGTGTAGACCGGGCGGCCGGGGCCGAAGACGATCCCGGTCGACGGCCCGGCGACGACCTCGTGGCCGGCGTGCCGGGCGTACACCCGGCCCGCCGTCGGGATCGTGACGTGGTAGGCGTCCAGCTCCGGGGCGACGAGCGTCACGGGGGAGCCGAAGCCGAGCTGCCCGACGGTGAGCGGTCCGAGTCTGATCACCTCGGCGTTGAACCGGAAGCCCTCGGCCCCCTCGGGCGCACCCACGGCCAACGGGTAGTAGAACCGGGCCAGCAGCGAGCGCGTGTCATCGATGTCCGCGCTGCTGAAGCTCGCGGTCGTCGGTGAAGGCGAACCGGACGAAATCGTCCTGAATTTAGCTTCACCCATCTCGTGAGGCGCTCCTACGCATACGGTGAGTATTTGGTTCTGACTGGTACGTCGTCAACGTTCACGCCATCAGCTGGCCGTTCCAGCACATTCTGGCCATATGAACTACTCTGGCGTTCCGCGCCTACCTGGCGTAACTTGCAGACCAGCGGACTGTTGTTGGGATGCGGTGTCCGGTCGGCACCTGGGTGAGGGGCCGAGTTGCGCCTGCCGGCGCAGAGACCCGCGCGAAGGTGGCGTCGCCCGCACGACGCCAGGAAGAGGGCAGCTGTGTATCTGCCGATCACCACTCGCCAGTTGGCCGATGGCACCGTCGAGATCGCGCCGAGCGGTGAGATCGATCTCGACAACGCCCACGTGATGCGCGACGCCGTCAACGACGTGCTGACCGGCACCACGCCGGGCAAGATAGACCTCGACCTCCAACGGGTGATGTTGATCGACAGCATCGGCATCGGCATCCTGGTGGCGTGCTTCCACGCGGCGGCCGCCAGCGGCGTCAAGCTCGTGGTCAGCCACCCGAGCCCGACGGTCTACCGCCAGCTCTGGATCTCCGGCCTGGTCGGCCTGCTCGGCTGCGCCGAGCCCTCGTCTCCGCGCACCTCTGTGGGCCTGCGGCCCAGCTGATCGGCCGCCGTGTGCTGGAATTCGGCACATGTCGGTGCTGCGTTCCATCGGTTTGTTCCTGCTTGCCGCGCTGGCCGAGATCGGCGGGGCGTGGCTCGTCTGGCAGGGCATCCGGGAGCACCGTGGCCTGCTCTTCGTCGGCGCGGGGGTGGCGGCGCTGGGCGCATACGGTTTCGTCGCGACCCTGCAGCCGGACGCGAACTTCGGGCGGATCCTCGCCGCCTACGGCGGGGTGTTCGTCGCCGGGTCGCTTGCCTGGGGGATGCTGGTCGACGGCTTCCGGCCGGACCGGTGGGACCTGATCGGCGCCGCGCTCTGCCTGGCCGGCGTCGGGATCATCATGTACGCCCCGCGCGGGGCATAGCGGCCCTCCCTCGGTGACTCGGCGCGGGGTGCGCCCGCAGGTCATCGCCGCTCAGGTGTGCAACGGCTTCGCCTTGACCAGGGCCGCCAACACCGCGATCGGCGCACCGACCAGGAACGACTCGGCGTCACCTCGCTGCACACGCCGCCAACGATGGCGCCGGCCGGGCCTGGGCCGGACCTGGCCGGGAGCGCGGTCAGGTCGGCCACCGTCGCCGGCCGGGTTTACGCGGCGAGCGCGCCGTTCCGCACCAGCGTGCCGACGCCGAGGTGTGGCGAAAGCGCCAGGCACGTTGGTGCGCCCGTCGTTTGGTGTGCAGAGCGGCAGTTAGCCACGCCGACGTCGAACGCCGCGCGGCATGCCGCCGGTCAGCACAATGGAGCCCGCCCCGTCGGCTCTCCGGCCCGGACGCGACGTGGATGGCCAGGCCGGCGGGGTCGCGCCGCCGCTCACGAAGGACGCGGCCTCCCACACGAAGGGCTAATTTGCAGTAAGTGCAAAAATTTGACTGCAAGTTGCGGCCGCTGCGGCCCCGGGGCGGGCGAGGTTTCGTGCGCCGTCCGGAATCCCCTAGGTTTACTGATCATGGTGCGGCGGCGGGTCACGATCACGGTCCTTCTCCTGTATGCCGCGAGCGTTGTCGCCCTCACCGTCTTCCCGATCCGGGTCCGGTCGGCGGCCTACTGGGCCGACGAGCCGTGGCGCACAATGATCCACTTGATACCCGGCGATGTGGATGGCCCGAGCTTCGTGCTCAACGTGATCATGTTCATCCCGCTCGGCGTGCTGCTCCCGCTGCTCTGGCCCCGCCTCGACGGGGTGCGCCGGCTCGCCGCGTGCGCGGCCACCGCCAGCCTGGCGATCGAACTGACCCAGTTCGTGCTCGGCATGACCCTGGGCAGCCGCCGCACGGTGGACGTCAACGATCTGATCGCCAACACCGGCGGCGCGCTGCTCGGCCTGCTTATCCTGCGGCTGGCGGTGCCGTCGCCCCGGCACCGCGCAACGTGCGTCGCAGGAACGCCGCCGTCGCCGTCACCGCCTGCGTGACGTACGGCTCCACGTCGTACAGATCGACGTGCTCGTCGGCGTCCAGCCAGACGATCTCCTTGTCGCCGGGCGCGTCCGCGTGCATCCGCGCCGCCAACTCGGGACTGCAGTAGTCGTCCTTGCGACCGTGCACGATCAGCAGCGGCGTCTCGGCGAGCAGCGCGGCCCGGCCGAGCGCGTCGAAGGTCATCAGCGAGTGCAGCGAACCGCGCGTGACCCGGTTCTCCCAGCCGGCCGCGGCGGACCGGGCCGTGCCGTAGTAGGACCACGGCTCGTCGCCGGCCATCGCCGCCTCGCCCTGCCCCGGCGCGACCGCCGGCAGGTAGTCGTCGTAGCCGTCGATGAAGCTGCGCAACGCCGCGCGGTAGCCGGACGGGTCACCGGCGAACCAGGCCGGGCTGTTGTAGGCGCCGGCGATCCCGGCCACCGCCCGGATGCGGGGGTCGGTGGCGGCCGCGCTCACCGCGTACCCGCCGCCCAGGCAGATGCCCACCACGCCGATGCGGTCCGGGTCCACCTCGCCGCGCGCCCGCAGGAAGCCGACCGCCGACCGCAGGTCGGCGAGCTTGCCCTGGGTGTCCTCGTGGCCCCGGCGGCCCGCGCTGCGGCCGAAGCCACGATGATCGAACGCCAGGGTGATCAGGCCCTGCCGGGCCAGCCGGTCCGCGTAGAGCCCGGTGACCTGCTCCTTGACGCCGGTGAACGGCCCGGTCAGGGCGACCGCGCCGCCGTCCGCGGCGGCCGGGACCCGCAGGATTCCGGCCAGTGTCAGGCCGTCGCTGGTGAAGGTGACCTCTTCGGTACGGATGTCGTCCACGCCTCGACGCTAGGCTCGGTGACGGCGGACGGCCAGAGGGCACTTCGCGGTGCCCATCCGCCTCGGGGGTTCGAAATGACGCTCATGATCCCGGACGTGCTCGAGGAGACCTGCGCGACGCGGCAGGCGCTGGAGCGGCTCGCCGCGAAATGGCGGGTGCTGCTCATCTATGCGCTGCTCGCGGGGCCGCAGCGCCCGGCAGCCCTGCGGCGAAGGCTGCCGGGCATCACGCAGAAGGTGCTGACCGAGACGCTGCGCGGCATGCTGTCCGACGGCCTGATCGAGCGGCGAGTGATCAAAGTGGAGCCCCCGCAGCACGTCGAGTACGCGCTCACGCCGCTCGGCAAGACCCTCGAGGAGCCACTGGCCGCGATCTGCGCCTGGGCGTCCGATCCCGGGGTGTCTGCTAGACCATGAGGTCCGACTCCACCTGGTGGATCCGGATGGGCATGCCGTCCGGGGTCTCGAGGTGCAGTTGGGTGCCGAGATCCAGGTCCCGGGCGACCTCCACGATCTTGACATCGTGGTCCCGCAGCCACTGCTCGAGCCGGTCGAGGGGCATGGTCGCGCAGAAGTTGAGCTCGACGGTGCTCGCGCCGCGTGCGGCGTCCGGCGGGCGGGTCACCAGCCCGATCTGGGCGGTACCCACCTGCATGAGCACCCACTCGCCGTTCCGGTCGCCGTGGTTGATCTCGCCGCCGAGCTTCTCGTAGAAAGCGACGGCCGTGGCCATGTCGCCGACATGCACCATCGGCTGAAGCCGCAGCCCCGGCAGGAAGGACCGAGGCGACGGAACCTTGGCGACCCCGACCGTCTCGGTGCGCAGCGGGTCCGGGCTGGTGCGCTGCCGGACCGGAAGGCCGGCGGACGAACGGGCGCTGCGCGGATCCGCGGCCACCAGGCCGACAGGCGCAGGGCCGGAGGCGGCGGCCGCTACCGGGGCTGGCCAGGCGCTTGTCCCGGCGGTTCTCGTTCTCTGGGGCGCCGTTCCCGGGGATGCCTCCGCGCTTGTCCCGGCGATCGCCGTGCTCGGGGTTGTTCGTGGGCTTGTTCCGGCGGTGGCTGCTTCCTGTGCCGTGCTCGGGGTTGTTCGTGGGCTTGTTCCGGCGGTGGCTGCTTCCTGTGCCGTGCTCGGGGTTGTTCGTGGGCTTGTTCCGGGGGTGGCTGCTTCCTGTGCCGTGCCCAGGGATGTTCCTGCGCCTGTTCCGGCGGTGGCCGCTCCCTGGGCCCTGCCCAGGGCTGTCTCGGCGGTGGCTGTTTCCTGGGCCGTTTCAGCGGTGAGGGTCGCTTCGGGGGCCGTCTCGGCGGGGACTCGGCTGGAGGGCAGGGCCTGCCCGTAGCGGTGGGCCGGGGCCTGCGCGACGTTGTCCGTCCGTGACCTGCGCTGGGCGCCGGGCAGCGGCCGGCTGGCCAGGCGGGCCGCGGTCGCGCCGCGAGCGATGGCCGCGGAGTGGTTGGAGGTCGCGGAGTGGTTGGAGGTCGCGGAGTGGTTGGAGGTCGCGGAGTTGGCGGTGGCCGCGGAGTTGGCGGTGGTCGCGGAGTTCGCCGGGTGGGCCTGGCAGGTGGGCTCGTGGCCCTCCGCGGCGTCCGGCGTGTCCAGCTCGGGCAGGCTCGACGGAATAATGCGCTTGATCAACGGTGCCGCGATCGGCCGCGGGTCCGACGGCCCGCCCGACGGCGACGACGGGCGGCGCGGGCCGGGAGTGGCCGGCCCGGTCGGCGGGCGGGCCGGACTTTCGGGGGCGCTCTGCCTGCCCCGGGCGTTCGCCGGCTTTCTGCCGGAGGGAACCGGTCGTTTGTTGGCCATGGCGTGCTCCTGTCGAGCGAACTGCGGCGCCGGCGAAATGCCGTCGCCAAAGGGCTCAACGACCCGTGGCGCTCATCGATACATCCGCAGTGTGCGACGCGGCCGCAGGCGGCGCATCGTCGACGGCCCGCCGGTGGCCGGGCACGCCGGCCGGCTGCCGGATTCGCCGGATCCGATGCCGTCCGCGGCGGGCCGCCGAACGCCACCGGACCGGCATGCACTGCCACATCCGTCCAGGAACCGGGCCGGATGGCGATCGACTCGAAGATCACCAGCCGGCGGTGAACCCGCGTCCCGGCCATCGTGCCGATCCGGCGATGGTCCGCCCGCCCGGATCACCCTGTCGGGGGACCCGCCCGAGGATCTCCAGCGAGCAATTTTCGACCCGGGCTCGGGCGAGAGGCATCCGGGCCGTCGACCACTGCCGCCCTGGCCACGGTGAAAAACGGCTCAGTCGTTGAGCTGGGCGCACTCGATCTCGCCCAGCGCCAGCGTCAGAAACTCCGGCAACGGGCGCGGCCCGAGCAGATGATCGAGGAGCAACGCCGAGTGCAGGGCCAGCGCGTCCGGTTTCGGGGCCGGCTCCTCGTCGTCGTGCACACCCAGCGAACCCGCCAGCAGGATCAGCACCACATGCGGATCGACGTCGGGGTGCCACCGAGCGGCCGCGCGGACGGATTGCTCCAGCACCTCGCGGATGTCGTCGCCGTCCAGGCCGTCCGGGTGCGTGGCCTCGAGCAGCAGCCGCACCGTCGTGCCGAGGATCAGCGACGCCTGGGCCCGGTCCTGCGCGGCAAGCTCGCCCGTCGCCGAGGCCAGGGCCTCGGCATCGTGAGCTCGCGCGGCCGTCACCGCGGCGTCGACGGCCGCGGCGATCGGCCGAGCGGGTGCGGGAAGATGCCGCCACTGGTTTGTCACGCTTGGACGCTAGCGCCCGGGTCCGACAATTCCGGGCGTTCCCGTGGGGCTCGGAAATTTGTCGGGGAGTCCTGGCAAGGTGGCCGGCATGACGTTGCACGAAGCCATGACGGCACGCGTCGAGCGTGGCGAGTTCCCCGGGATCGTCACGCTGGTCGCGCGCGGCGACGACGTCCGCGTCGACGCCATCGGCACGACCGCGTTCGGCGGCGACGTGCCGATGCGGCGCGACACGGTCTTCCGGATGGCGTCGATGACAAAACCCGTGCTCGCGGTCGCCGCGATGATCCTGGTCGAGGACGGCCTCATCGACCTCGAGGAGCCGGTCCACCGGTTGCTGCCCGAGCTGGCCGGCCAGCGGGTGCTCGCCCGCATCGACGGTCCGCTGGACGAGACCGTCCCGGCGGTCCGCCCGGTCACGATCGACGACCTGCTTACCTTCCGGATGGGCTTCGGCATGCTCAACTCGCCGGCCCTCGACCCGCCGTTCCCGATCGTGGCGGCCTCGGATGCGCTGCCACTCGCGCTGAGCGAGCCCGATCCGCGGACCCCGCTCGACCCCGACGAGTGGATCCGCCGCTTCGCGACCCTCCCGCTGATGTGCCAGCCCGGTGAGCGCTGGCTCTACAACACCGGCACCCTGGTCCTGGGTGTGCTGCTCGCCCGGGCGGCCGGCCGGCCGCTCGGCGACGTCCTGCGCGAACGGCTCTTCGATCCGCTCGGGATGACCGGGACCGGCTTCTGGCTGCCCGCCGAGCGGGCGGCGCAGCTTCCCGCCCACTACATGACCGTTTCCGAGACCGGCGAGCTGACGGATCTGACCGCGACCACCCCGCCCGAGGTGTGGAGCCACCCGCCGGTCTTCC
The DNA here is from genome assembly GCF_040638275.1 of Actinoplanes sp. NPDC026623. NCBI lineage: Bacteria > Bacillati > Actinomycetota > Actinomycetes > Micromonosporales > Micromonosporaceae > Actinoplanes > Actinoplanes sp. NPDC026623. The sequence goes on from NZ_JBEZXZ010000098.1 coordinate 28,147, forward strand.
CGTCGGGCTCGGCCGGGCTGGTGTCCACCGCGGACGATTTTCACGCGTTCGCGCGGATGCTGCTGCGCCGCGGAGTGCACGGCGGCACCCGGCTGCTGTCGGAGCAGTCCGTCGAGCTGATGACGACCAACCGGCTGACGCCGGAGCAGATCGCCACCGCCGGCCTGCAGGAGGGCTACGGCTGGGGCTTCGGCATGGCGGTGACCGTCGCCCCGGACCCGCCCACCGCCGCACCGGGGCGATACGGCTGGTTCGGTGGCTACGGCACCCACTGGTTCAACGACCCGCACGAGGGGCTCATCGGGATCGCGCTGACCCAGGTCAGCGACTTCATGTGGAGCGGCGCGACGGAGGAGTTCCGCGAGCTGGCCTACGGATGACGGGCCGCCGACGCGGTGATTCTGGGTAGGCTCCGGGCGTGGTTCCCGCCGGGAAGGGGAGACGACGATGACCAACCTCGACGCTGTCACCGCATGGGTGCAGAGCTACCGGGTGGCCTGGGAGTCCAACGACCCGCACGACGTCGGGGGCCTCTTCGCCGACGACGCCGCCTACTTCACCGAGCCGTTCGCGAGGCCCTGGTTCGGCCGCGACGAGATCGTGGCGAAGTGGCTGGAGCGCGGCGACGGGCGCGGCGACGGGCGCGGCGACACGACGTTCGAGTGGCACCCGCTGATCGTGACCGAGGACCTCGCGATCATCGAGGCGAGGACGGCATATCGCGAGCCGCCGCAGACCTTCAGCAACATGTGGGTGCTGCGACTGGACAATTCCGGCCAGGCGCGCCAGTTCACCGAGTGGTGGATGGAGCACCCGAAGAGATAGGCAGCACCAGCCGCGTCGGCGCGGTGTGGACGGTGTGCACGGAGCAGGCGAGCTTCGCGCCGTCGATGAACGTGCCGTCGGTGCCCAGGTTGCGGGAGAAACGGGGGTGCGCGCCGCCGGAGATCTGCAGCCGCAGCCGATGCCCGGCGACCAGCCGGTGGAAGCAGCCGTCCAGGCCAAGCCGCAGGCGCTGCACCTCGCCCGCGGGCACGTCCGGATCGAGCCGCAGCATCGCGTCGGAGAAGTTGGCGGAGCGGCCGCGCGGATCGACGTCGCAGAGCCGCACGAAGACGTCGGCGTAGGGATTGTCGACGGCCAGGGCCAGCTCGAGCGTCGGCGAACCCGCGACGTCGAGGTCGGCGGTGAGCGGGGCGGTGGTGAAGGTCAGCACGTCGGGCCGGGCCTCGAGCCTGCGGTTGTTACGCACGCCCGCGGTGCCGGCGAGCACCCGCCCACCGACCGACGGCGTCGGGTCGGCGGGGTCGTACCGGAAGCCGATCTCGCCCTCGACCGGGTCGCCGGCGAGGAGGCCGCCGGCCGGATGCGGCACGAACGACGCCGGCGCCGTGGCGGGCGGCCAGACTGCCATCTCGTGCCACCTGTTCTCACCGGTGCGATAGACGCGGCCCGGCGCCTCACCCGGCGACTCGTCCACCCGACTCGCCCGACCAGCGGCGCCGTCACCGGCCGCGGAGGTGGAACCGGCCGCGGGCGCGGAGATGGAATCGGCCGCGGGCGCCCGGCCCGCGGCGGGTGCGTGTTCGGCCGGTTCGGCGTCGCCGGCCAGGTGCCGGTCGAGCCAGGCCAGGGCCCGCTTCTCCACCAGCATCGCGCCGGAGACGGCCGTGCCGACGTGGGTCCACGGCCCGACCGTCAGCGACACCTCGATGCCGCGCGCCCGCAGCCTCTCGTACTGGATCAGGGTCTGTTCCAGGAACAGGTCCTGCCATCCGCTGACCAGCAGCACCGGCACCTGAACCTGTTCCAGCGCGGCCCCGGCCCGGTAGGCACCCCAGAACGGGTCGTCGCCCTCCGGGTGCGACAGCCAGGTGCGGTACCAGGGCGCCCTGCCGCGCAGCACCGGTTCGGCCGCGTCGGCCAGCGGCAGACCCCGCAGGCCCGGCTCCAGCCGGCGCCGGGCCGCCGCTCGGTCGGTGATCCACCGCAGCCCGCGCGCCTCCTGGCCGACGATCGTGTGGCTCCAGGTCAGGAAGTCGCCGAGGGTGAAGGAGCCGGTGCCGAAGACGGCCTCGCGGAAGTCGTGCGGGCCCACGTAGACCAGCGCGGTCCGCAACTCCGGCGGCGGATCCTGCAGCAGGGTCCACTGTGCCCATCCGAGGTAGGAGCCGCCGAGCGTCGCCAGCCGGCCGTCGAACCAGGCCTGTTCCCGCAGCCAGGCGATGGTGTCGCGGCCGTCGGCCGTCTCCTGGGCGATCGGCTCGAACGCCCCGCCCGAGCCGAACGTGCCCCGCACGCTGCCGATCAGGGCGTGGTAGCCGCGGGCGGCCAGCATCCGGCCGTGCAGCGCCGACTCCGGGAAGCCCCGCCCGTACGGGGTGCGCACCAGCACCGTCCCGCGCGGCTCCCGGGTCGACGGCGAGTAGAGGTCCGCCCGCAGGTCCACGCCGTCGCGCATCGTGATCCGCAGGCCGCGCTCGACCGTGTAGTCGTTGCGAGCGGGCGGCAGGCGCAGGAGTCGGGACAGGACGCGGTCGGCGGCTCTCATGACTCTCCTCGGCGTCGGACCGGCCCGCTGTGGGCCGGCGCGAACCCCTGGTTCAGATGATCGCCCACCGCGCCGTCCCGCGGTGCCCCGCCGCCGCGTCCGTGAGCGAGGAGTGAGCCTCGTCTCTATGCGGATGATCGATTTCCGATTTAGGTGCACTTAATGGGTAATTACCGAAGGTGAAGCATTTTCTCCGGCCTCGTTCGGTGCGAAACCGCGATTTTGTCGGCAGACTTCTCCGGATGGAAGTTCGGCAGCGCACACTCGGCGGCCGCTACGTGCTGATGGACGAGCTCGGCAGCGGCGGCATGTCCGTCGTCTGGCGCGCCCGCGACGAGGTTCTCGGCCGCGCGGTGGCGGTCAAGGTTCTCGCCGGCCGCTACGCCGGAGATCCGCAGTGGCGGGCCCGGATCCGCGACGAGGCCCGCGCCGCGGCCACGCTGTCGCACCGCAACATCGCCCAGGTGTACGACTTCGGCGAATCGGGCGAGAGCGGGCGCCTCGTCCCGTACGTGGTCATGGAGTTGGTCAACGGCGTCACGCTGCAGCAGCGGGTGAAATCCGGCGTGCTCGCGCCGCGGGAGATCTTTCAGATCTGCGGTCAGGTGGCGGCGGCGCTGGCCGCCGCCCACGCCGACGGCCTCGTGCATCGCGACATCAAGCCGGCCAACGTCATGGTCACGCAGGACGGCGCCAAGGTCGTCGACTTCGGCATCGCCGCGACCGCCGGGCCGATCGATCCGGACGCCGACCTGCTCGGCACCCCGGCCTACCTGGCGCCCGAGCGGCTGACCGGCCTCGCCGTCGAGCCGGCCTCCGACGTGTACGCGCTGGGTGTGCTGCTGTACCGGCTGCTCTCCGGAGAGTCGCCGTGGAGCGTCGACACCACGACGCAGATGATGAAGGCGCACGTCTACGTCGAGCCGCTGCCGCTGCCTGACCTGCCCGGGGTGCCGGCGGCGGTGACCGCGCTGGTCAATCAGATGCTGCGCAAGGAGACCGGCGAGCGGCCGACCGCGGCCCAGGCCGCCGCGACCCTGGGCCGGGCCGCCGAGGAGGATCCGCCGGGCGTGGTCGCCGAGGACCTGCCCGCGCCGCCGGGCCGGTCGCGGC